>JAHIPJ010000098.1 GCA_018894445.1 Actinomycetota bacterium | reverse complement strand
TTTTTATATAGGCAACGATACAATTTCAATTATATTTTAAATGAGTCAATTCGAAGATTTGACTTTCCCTTACTGGCTTGTTAAACTTCAACATTAAATTGAAAATGAAAAACATTAAGAAAAAAGAAGATGTTATAAAAATCTCGGTAATTGGCGGCAGTCAGGTAGACACCGAAATTTACAACCTTGCCTATGAAGTCGGAAGAGAAATAGCCAGAAATGGCGCAGTGCTTGTTTGCGGAGGTTTGGGTGGAATAATGGAAGCATCGTGTAAAGGAGCAAAAGAAGAAGGAGGACTAACTATCGGTATCCTCCCTACTGCAAATGAAAATGATGCAAATAAATATGTTGACATAAAAATACCTACCGGAATGGGTTACGCCAGAAACGTACCAATAATACTTTCATCTCATGCTGTGATTGCTGTTGACGGAAGCTACGGTACCCTTTCCGAAATCGGCTATGCACTGACTTACGGCAAATCTATTATTGGCCTAAAAACCTGGGAAGCCCGACCATATTACAGTGAGAATACTCCATTTATAATTAGAGCTAAAACTGCAAAAGAGGCTGTAAAGATAGCCATAAAAGAAGCAAAGGATTATATCAGGAAAAACAAGACAGATTAATTATCAATCAATTACTCGTTTTGATAACCATCCAAATTTAACTACTAAGAAAAAGCTTTAACAAAATTTATCTGCAAATTAGATAAAGAATACTTTAAATTCTCTCTCTCCTCTGCGCTCACTTCATCAAGTATAACCTTTAGCAGTGCATCAAAACCATCCACAGCAAGCTTTGCCTGTTGTCTGTCCTTATATTTATCATTTACTCCAACAGGAAGTCCCATTTTTTTATAAGCAAAGCTGGAAAGGGACATCATCATCTGGGTTATGATGTCTTTGGTTGTTAATTTATCAATCTCCTCCTGGAGCTTTTTCATCATTTCTTCTTCGCTCTCTTTGGTCTCCTCTTTCTTTTCGCCCAGACTCTCTTCCATAAATTCATCCTTTAATTCTTTATCTTCTCCATCCCCTCTGCTGCCTTTTTTCTCCTTTTTTTCTTTTTTAGCCATATATAACCACCTCTCTCCATTCCAATCTTTTTTTATTCCGATTCATATTTTATCAGTGAAAATATATCATAATCCTTTAAAATTTTTCTTGGATTTAAAAACTCCAGCTCAATTAAAAAACAGAGCCCAACAACTTCGCCACCCATTTTTTCAACAAGCTCGGCTTTAGCTTTCGCAGTACCGCCAGTCGCCACCAGATCATCTACAATTAAAATCTTATCGCCCTTTTTTATGGCATCTATATGCATCTGTAAAATATTCTTCCCGTATTCAAGATCATATGAAGCCTGACATGTTTTATAGGGGAGCTTTCCAGGTTTTCTAACCGGAATAAATCCTACATCCAGCTTATAAGCAATTACAGCTCCAAATATAAAGCCCCTTGCCTCAGCACCCAGTACCGCATCTATCTTTTTCCCCCGCCAATATTCAACCATCCTGTCTACTGAATACTTAAATGCTTCTGCGTCTCCCAGAAGAGTAGTGATGTCCCTGAATACCACTCCCTTCTTGGGAAAATCCGGAATATTTCTTATCTTTTGTTTTAAGTCCAATTGCAATCCTTTCTATAACCTTTTACCTATTTTAAAAATATTTTATAATATATAAATGAATAATAAAATCAAGCATTCTTAAAAACTTCTGATTTCATCTATAAGTGAGTTTATTAGATAGCTAATATCCAGCCTTTTAAAATCCAATTGTGATAAAACTTCAGATGCAGAATACTTCTGCCCATAGCTCCAAAACTCTCTCAGAAAAAAACCGGTTTTTTTCTTTTTATACCAATTGTAACCAAATTTTCTATATATATATTCTTTAAGTTGTGACTGGAAAATCCATGCCCTTATATAATTTGTACAGTAAAAACCATCATCTACATCTTTCAAATAATTTTCTCTCGTGTATTCCATTAAATTTACAGCAGATAAAATTTCTTTATAACTGGATTCTTTACCATTTACAGGTTTATCATCATGAAGAATTAACTCATATTTTAACTTACCTGCATATCTTCTGCAAAACCAGAGCTTTATTAAGTTTGAAAAGTATACAAATTCTCTTGCTTCGTCAGGGCTCATCTTTAAAAAATCAACCAGCCATTGCCGGTTCTGCATAAGCTGTTCCATACAAAAAGCATATCCTTCTGTTAATGCATTATCACCCAGATACCTGTATTCGAAATCAAGCTTTGAACTGGTACTTCCAAAATGCAGTGAGTGACCGCCTTCATGAAGCATAGCTTCATAATCATCCTGGCCCCCACCTGGCATAATTACCAGATATATCTCTTCCGGTACTTTAGGGGTGCAACAAAATGCTCTTGGTGATTTGTTTTCTCTTTCCTCCACATCTAAATGAATATTACCATATCTACTTATATCTATCCCCATCTCAAATAAAGTACCTGTGAATATGGGGATAAGACTATCCTTTTTAAAGAACCTATCATATTTTTTTGCTCTTTTTACAAATGCAAAGTCGCTTCTCCGGGAATCTTTCAGGAGTATTCCCAGCTCCCTCTCTAGTAGACCAGTAAAATGTTTTTCATACAAATCTTGAGTTTCATTCAGGAGCCTTTCCATTTCAGCCTGCAGGCTATAGAAATCTTCTTCCTTTAAATACGAAAAAAGTTCGCTGTAACTCGAAAATCCTAAATCTACTGCCTGCCTGTGGAGAGTATCCCAATATGTATATAAAGTATCATTAAAAGATTCTGCTATCTTTTTACTTCTCTTATCCTCAATCCTGTCTCTTTTAACCTTGTCCGGTTCATTTGCCAGCAGGATCTCAGAATACCTGAAAGGCACTTTCCTGCCTTCTATATTAATCTTTGCCTGCGCCTCATCTTCTGCAATTTTATCAATCAAGTCTTTTACCTGTCCTTCAATATAACCTTCGGTACAGAATTTTAGCAGATATGCAGCTTTCTTCTTTTCTTCCCCAGCACTTTTATCTCTTATGTTTTTAATATATTCAATGTTCTTCCTGCTAAATAAATATTTATATTCATCATAAATACCGCTTATATTAATGCTGTCCTTCTGCCCTGAAAAATGAAGGTAATACTCTTTATCTACCTTATACAGGAATGATTCCGCATCTTCTCTGTATTTTATAATATCCATGTCCACTGTTTGCCCCTAAATACTGCTTGTAAGAATACCCTGTCTGATATTTGCTTGTTTGCTTGGAAAACTGAAATATTAAAAACTAAAATTTTTAAGAAGCTCTATATTCTCAAATTCTCTGCAGCTCTCATATAGCTTTTTATCAGCAGTAATAAATTTTAATTTAAAAAACCTTGCAACTGCCAGATAAGAAGAGTCATAAAATGTTATATCAAATTCATGCCTGATCTTATTAGCATCTAATATTAGACTCTTAAAAAGCTTTATAAACTCTATTCCCAGGTTGAGAAACTGTTCCAGAGCAATTTTAGTCTTTTCATAATCAAGATCAGGTTTGTAGTAAAGCACATTTGCAAGCTCATATATGGCAATTTCGGGACATACTATAATTATGTCACTACTGGTCAGTGATTTTAATATACTAATGGCATCTGACATATCATCTTCTTCATCTTTCGAAAACCATTTTATAAACACGGAAGAGTCCAATACAAGAGTTCTTGGCTGTTCACTTATTCTATGAAAAATTTCTTCCTCTGCT
This sequence comes from Actinomycetota bacterium, assembly GCA_018894445.1. Lineage (GTDB taxonomy): Bacteria > Actinomycetota > Humimicrobiia > Humimicrobiales > Humimicrobiaceae > Hydromicrobium. The sequence continues at coordinate 2,155 of JAHIPJ010000098.1, read as the reverse complement.
GTCCCTAAACTTTCTAATCTCTTTAACTCCATCCCACACACCTGTACTTTCCCTGATTTCATTTATTTTACTTACGGCTTTGAGTACCTTTTCTTCTCTAATTCTCTCTTTTAATCTTTTATTAAATTCATTCTTATACAGGATAATGGCTCTCCTTATTAATTCACTTCTGTTTAACTTTTCTGATTCTTTCAGATATTCCAAATCTTTAAGTATCTCATCACTTATAGTTATATTAAGCCTCTTCATATTAATCACCAGTTAGATAATAACATGTAACACTAATATGTATGTATAATTGAAATTATACATCTTATTTTAAAAAATTTTGTGTATATCATAACACATTATTTCTTAATAATAAACCTAAAATAGCTGATAAAAAAATAAAGTAGAAAAAAATATTTTTATATGAATTAAAGATTAAATAAACTAAAACAACTCTTCCTGCTGTTTTTCTTCCCTGTAAGTCTTCGTATTATCTCTATCCAGTTTACCATCCACCACTCTTTTAATATCCTCACTATCTTCATCGCCGGGCAGCTCAAGTTTTTTTAAAAAAACCGACCTTTCAAAGTTCTTAACGTAATCTGACCAGTCACTGCCGCTTTTATTTTCTTCCAATATAATATTATATCCGCCTATATCAGCATCCATATGATCTATATAATAGACTATAAAAGCCTCCAGTATCTTCGGTCTTTCAGGAGAGCCAAATTCCTTTTGACCATGATGGCTTAGTATTATATGAAGAAGTCTATCCCTTAAATCCCCGGGGAAACCATCTATCTGTTTTATTTTTTCCAAAACCCATCCATACCCGATGGTGATATGGCCAAGAAGTTTACCCTCATCAGTTACTTCAGTAGTTGCTACTGTCTTGTATTCCCTGATTTTACCAATATCATGAAGGATTGCTCCACTAATCAGCAGGTCATAATTTAAATTATGATAGACCCTGGAGATAGCATCACAGATTTCAGTTACTGCCAGTGTATGCTCGAGCAGTCCACCTTTAAAAGCGTGATGATAACGGACTGCTGCAGCAGCATTTTTAAAATCCTTAACAAACTCTTTATCCTCAAAATACAAATCAATCAGTTTCTTCAGATGAGGATTTTTAACTCTGGCTGCGTATTCTTTAATCCCGGCAAACATTTCATCAATATCTCTTCTGGAAGTCTTTATGTAATCTGAATATTCTATATCTTCTTTATTTTCAATCTTTTTTATAGAGTTAATAACAAGTTGCTTGATTCCCTTATATTCTTTTACATCTCCTTCTACTGAAACTAAATCTCCCTCAGTAAAATTTCCAGCACTACGATAAATTTCCGTCCACAATACTCCCTCAATACTTCCTTCCTTATCCTGAAGAGTAACTGCACAATAATCATCACCGTTTTTCTTTTTTCTAACCTGTTTCTTTGCTACCATAAATATAGAGTCTGCTCTTGCGCCAGCCTCCAAATCTGATATAAATTGTTTCTTACCAGTTTCCATTTCTATTATATCTTTAAACTTACAATAAGCTCGTTATAATTTCTTCGTTATTATTTTTTAATGTTCCATTTTTTAAAATAATCCAGTGTCCTGTAGTCGGTCATATCATAATGAATGGGGGTAATGGACACATAATTACTCTTTACCGCATTATAATCAAAATTCTTACCTTTTGTCTTCCCGATAAATTCTCCATCCATCCAGTAGTAATCTCTTCCTCTGGGGTCAACTCTCTTTATGAAGTTATCTTTAAACTTAGCATCACTTTGGGTGGTTATTTTCACACCCTTTATCTCTTTTTCACAAACATCAGGAATATTAATATTCAGAAGCGTCCCTTTAGGAAGCCCTCCATTCTCTATTATCCGTCCGGCAACTCTTTTTGTAAAATTGACTGCATAGCTATAATCAGGATCAACCAGATTATCTATTGAAACAGCTATAGAAGCCACACCATAAGCCGTTCCCTCAGTCGCAGCTGAAACTGTGCCCGAGTAGATAATATTTTCTCCTAAATTTGCCCCTCTGTTGATACCGGATATAAGCAAATCAGGAGCCCTTTCTAAAATTGCCCTGATGGCTATTTTTACACAGTCAGCAGGAGTTCCATCAGCTGCATATCCAAAGAAATTTCCTTCCCTGTATTCTTTTC
>JAHIPJ010000007.1 GCA_018894445.1 Actinomycetota bacterium | reverse complement strand
TGGCATATTTTACACAATTAAACTTTACTGAACTATACAGACCTCGGTAGCTTTATGGCGGAGAGAGAGGGATTTGGTCTTTCGTCTCGCTCCGCTCGCTGCAGAGCCGCAGACTCCTTCGTCTTCGACTCAGTCCGTCTTTTCAAATCCCGTAAAATATGCACTTTTGGCATATTTTACACAATTAAACTTTACTGAACTATACAGACCTCGGTAGCTTTATGGCGGAGAGAGAGGGATTTGAACCCTCGAAGCAGCTTACGCCACTTACACGCTTTCCAAGCGTGCGCCTTAAACCGCTCAGCCATCTCTCCACCAACCAAATATTATAACATATTACATATAGGGAAATATTATATTCTTTAACTAAAAAATGCTGCTTTTTTATGAGCGGTTGAATAAATGGCAAAACAAATCAGAGAAATCAGGCTAACTTCGCCCTTTCTATTTCTATATTTCTGTTTATTATCTTTATCTCTCTTATTAAAAATATAGCGGTTATGAAGAAACAGCAGAAATCGGTAACCGGCCAGGAAATCCATACCCCCATAAGATCAAAAAAAACAGGCAGTATAAAAATAGCCGGTATAAAGAAAAACAGATCTCTGGACAGAATTATGACCAGAGAAGGTCTGGCTTTGCCGATAGCCTGAAAGAACGCGCTTCCCAATATGGGAAAACTCCATAAAGGTGCCAGCATTGCAATCAGTTTTAAAGGACCCACTCCTTTTTCAATCACGCTTATATCCCTTGTAAAGATACTTATGAGTGATTCCGGAAAGATCACCATTATTATGAATCCTGCTGAAGCTATAATCGTACTCCATATAAATGCTTCCTTTAAGACCTTTTTAACACGGTGATATTTCCTTGCTCCATAATTAAATCCTACAATGGGAGCAAAGCCCTGGCTTATCCCAACAATAGGCATAAATATCAAATCAATAATCCTGATGCCGATTCCGGTTATAGTAATATAAACATCTCCACCGTACTGGTGCACAAACCTGATAAACAATAAAAATGCCACACTGCCGACAATTTGCATCAAAAATGAGGGAACTCCAAGACTTAAGATTTCACGGGATATAGATTTATTTATTTTAAACATATTAAGCTTAATTTTAAATATACTCTTGCTGGACATAAAAAAGACTACAAAATAAATAGTGCTGATCATATGGCTTATAACTGTGGCAATTGCCGCACCCTTAACTCCCCATCCAAACACAATTACGAAGAAATAATCAAGAATTATATTTGAAACCGCTCCTATAATCATTTCATACATAGATGCTCTGGGCTTGCCTTCTGCCCTGATCAGACTGGAGCCGTTAACGGAAAAAGATAAAAACAAAAACCCAAAAAGCATAATCTCAAGATAATCCCTGGCATACGGTAAAACTTCACTTGAAGCACCTAAAAATTTAAGTATCCTGTCACTAAAAAGATAAATGGGTACAATTGTTATAATATTGAAAATTGTATTCAATATAAAACTGTCCCCACCGGTAATTACTGCTTTTTCTTTATCCCCTTTGCCCAGCGAACGGGATACCACAGAAGCCGCACCTACTCCGGTAAGAAGACCAATGGCCACTATGAAAATAATCACAGGCAGAACTATGGTAAGGCCGGCAATCGCATTCGGACCTACCGCATTACCAACAAAAAGAGTATCAACAAAGTTATATAGCGCTATTATTACCATCCCTGTTATAGATGGAATAGAAAACTTGAATAATAATGACCTTAAGTTTTCATTTAAGATTTGTTTCTTTTGTTTTTCCATTATTTTAGCCGATCTTTCAAAAGGAACTTATATTCTAGAATAAAACTTATTTAATCAAGTTCCGGCAGGAATGTTTTAAATATAATTTCTGCAGCTGCTCTTAAACTATGGCAAATAAGCTCTTAATTATATTAAAGGTTGAAGAATTGCCAAGAAATACTTGACATCGGTTAGTATCTTATTTCAATCTATTATTTATTAATTTCTATGTCCTTTTTTAGCCTGTAACCGCAGTAGGGGCAGAGATTAAAATCCTCTTTTATTTTTTTGTCGCATTCAGGACACTGATCCTTTGGCTTTGCTTTTTTAATCTCCCTTATTTCGGGAAGTTCTTTAATTCCCAGTTCTGATTCTTTCAGGCTGAATGAGTTCTTCAATTTATTTAAGACAACTATACCTTCTTTTTTTAACCCGCCTTCTTCTCTGGATAATTTCTCATACACTCTTTTAAAAAGGTCCTTAATATCTGTATCTTCAAACTTCTCCAGCACTTTTATTTCGCTATCCAGAAGCTCTTTGTAAATCAATATATTATCCTCAATATCATCAAACTGTTTATCCAATTTCTCGTCACATTGTTCGCAATATGGCTCGTGCGGCTTATCCTTCAAAACCTTTCCGCATTCCTCGCATCTTTCAACTTCTTCCACTTTTACTCCCCTTTATCTTATTAAGTCAATCGTGTTAAAACCAGAACTTTTTTACATCTGGCAATATTACCATAAAATACACAAAATAAAAGAGTTTTTACAGCAAATTTACCTTCCCAGTAACTCACCTACATATCTCGCTATAGCCAGTGAAGCGGTAAGACCCGGCGAATCTATTCCCACCAGGTTTATAAGATTGGGATATTTTGGATCTTTCTCAATTATAAAATCATAATAATCTTTCAACTTGGCCCTTATTCCGGTCTGGTGAAGACTAATATCTTCCAGTTCCAGACCGGGAAAAAACGGTTTTACCATATTCAGATAATATTTTTTTCCCCTGGTCTGGATATAATCCTCCCTATTTTCCGGTTTAGAATAGGCCGGACCAACTATAACTGTATCACCAACAATATACTCATTCCCCCTTGTCTCAAAAGTGGGACTAAGGTGCACCCCTACAGATTTATTTATTTCTCCTTTACTGAATTTTTCCTGAAACTCCCTGAAAGGTAACTTTAATTTTTCTCCGTCGGGAAGATAACCGAAGGGTACCGGATAAACATTCAATCCGTTCATATAAATATTTTCTCTCTTTGTCTTATAGAACTTACCCCACTCACCCTTAAATGAATCCATCCTGTAAGGACTTTCTGGATTTACCAGGCGGACAATATCATCCGAGTAAAGCCCAGCAGCATTGACAATTATCCTGGTTTTAAAGATTTCAACTTCAGTACCTGACCTTATCTTAACCTTAAAACCTTCAACTTCCGGTTCAACTTCAAATACTTCATTTCCCACCAGGAACATTGCTCCATAAGATTCAGCAAGCCGGTAAAGTTTATCCACCAGACTGGTAGACTCAATAATTCCGGAAGTCGGTACAAACAGGGCAGAAACTGCCTTAACATTGGGCTCATACTGGGCCACCTTATTACCATCAATCATCTCAATTCCTGGAACCTGATTTTCTACAGCAGTTCTGTAAACATCTTCAAGATATTCTTCTTCCAGCAGGTCAGTGGCCACCAGAAGTTTCCCCGTTTTTTTATGCGGAATATTATTTTCAGCACAAAACCGGTAAAGCATTTCATTCCCCTCTACGCACAGCTTTGCCTTAAGAGGTCCCACTTTTTTAGGATAATAAATTCCTGCGTGTATTACCCCTGAATTTCTGGAAGACTGATTTTCGCCTTTAATCTGTCTATTTTTTTCAACTACCACTATATCCTTGCCGGAATCTCTGGAAAGTTCATAAGCCACCGCACAGCCTATAACTCCCCCGCCAATTATGGTTATTTGAACTTCTAGAGACATAATATTTTATAAAAGGTAAATTTGATTTACTATCTTATATCCATAACTAATCTTATGAAAAAGTTGAGGTGCTATATACATTGTTAGACTTTTCATATAACAAAAGTCAATTACCTTATTTAGTATTCCTCGCACTTAATCTGATAGAAACTTCTTTCGTGGTCACAAGATGGACATTTTTCTGGAGGCGTTTTCCCGAAATGAACATATCCACACTCTCTGCAAACCCACCATACTTCTTTTTCTTTTTTGAACACTGTTCCCGCTTCAACTTCTTTCAAAAGTTTCTTGTATCTTTCTTCATGATGTTTTTCTGCTATTGCGATTGCTCTTAATCTTTTGGCAATTTCAGGAAAGCCTTCCTTTCCAGCAACATCCGCAAACTCTGGATACATTTTTGTATATTCATAATTTTCGCCAGCAATTGCTGCTTTTAAATTCTCAGATGTGGTCTCAAGTATTGTTGGAGCTGCTGCCTCGACTTTAATCTCATCCAGGTTTTCATTGCTCTTCTTTTTCAATTCGTTAATTAACTTAAACAACCAACTTGCATGTTCTTTCTCGTTTTCTGCCGTGATGAGAAAAATCTCGGCAATCTGTTCAAACCCCTCTTTTTTAGCAACCTTGGAATAGAAAGTGTATCTGTTCCTTGCCTGACTTTCGCCAATAAAGGCTTCTGTTAGATTTTCAATTGTCTTTTTCATGGCTTTTACCTCCTTTCATTTTAGTTATAAACTTCGACCTTTTATATTTTATCGTATTCACACTCGAAGTCCACGTTTTCATATGACTCATTTTATGCAAATTGTTTTCACAAATCCAATCTTTTCTTGCATATTATACGAAGTTATATTAAATTTTAACAATCATTACCTAATCATTTTAATTCTAACAAATTTCGCTGTGTAAGCATGTACAAAACCTATTACCAGGCCCTGAAGATATTAAAAACTTTACTTTAAAAACAGAAGATTTGTATTTGCACAAATCACTTCATTCTCAGACTGGCGGACCCGGACGCAACCAATTCGAACCATTTCTGAAATATCCGCTGATATTAATATATTACCAGTAATTCAGATTCCCTTAT
>JAHIPJ010000097.1 GCA_018894445.1 Actinomycetota bacterium | reverse complement strand
TTTTGCATTTTTTACTATTTTTTTATTTGTTTTATTATTGAAATTATAATATTATATGTGTATAAGGAGGTGTATTATAATGCGTACAAATATAGTTTTAGATGATAATTTGTTAAAAGAAGCATTTAAATATGCTGATATGTCAACAAAGAAGGATATAGTAAATCTTGCTTTAAAGGAATTCATTGAAAACCACAGAAGATTGGATATGAGAGAGCTGAAGGGCAAAGTTAAATTCAGGGAAGATTATGATTATAAAAAATTAAGAAGAGGTGTATAAGCGTGGTTTTAGTAGATACATCTGTATTGATTAATTATTTAGGAGATGTAATTAATAATAAAACGGCAAAATTTACCAAGTTATTGGATCTGAAAATTCCCTACGGCATTAATGGCTATATATACCAGGAAATACTTCAGGGAGCAAAAACTGAACAGGATTTTGAATTGTTAAAAAATTACTTAGATACCCAGAGATTTTACTATTTGCATAAGGGAATCAATTCTTACGAGGAAGCAGCAAAGATATATTTTGACTGTCGAAAAAATGGTTTAACTATTTCCAGCACTATTGATTGTCTTATTGCTCAGACTTGTATTGAAAATGATATTTACTTGCTTCATGATGATAAAGATTTTGACTTAATATCAAAAATAATTAAGATTAAAATTTATTAACCTTTAAATATATAAAAATGCTAATTTATCTTAATTTAATGTTTTAATATATTATTGTTGTTTGATTCAACAAGTTATTTTCTATGCACTAAGTAGAAGAGGGGAAAAAATATAGTGGTATGATATTATTTATTTTAATAATTTTAATAATTGTTTTAATGGCTGTAGTACTTTACTATTATGCATTTAGATATGAACCTGTCAATTTCGGGTTATCTAAAGTAAATATTTTTTTAAGGGATGCTGAAAAAAATAAAATAAAAGAAAAAGGTAAGAATAATCATGCTGTTAAAGACAACTCTAAACCTATCCTGACATTCCTGCACCTGTCTGATTTCCATCTGCGAAAAAATTCTAAAGGAAAAAAATTATTCAAATTTGTAAGGAATTTAAGTAAATTAAATGTAGATTTTATCTTTATTACCGGTGATTTAACGGAAAATGATAAAAATATCGAATATTTGATCAGTATGCTTTCGCCGCTTAAGGCAAAATACGGAAAATATGCTGTTTTTGGGGTACATGATCACTATAATAAGGCTTTAGTTGAGTTTATAAGAAATATGTTTAAAAAGAAAAAGAGATATAAAAGAGAAAATGATGTTACCTATATGGCAAAAAGATTAAAAGACATTGGTATTGAAGTTTTAAGAAATGAAAGCAGGAGGATTAATATAGGAAATTATGATATAGGTGATATTGAGATTATCGGACTTGATGATCCAATAATCAATAAGATTAATATAGTTAAGGCATTTTCACATATCGATCACATAGATAGTTTAAAGCTGTTAAAAAAATCTGATTATAAAAATGCCTATAAAAGTATATTTAAATTAAAGGAAGAAAAAATACATAAAATAAATAACAGAGGCAAATTACGTATAATACTTATGCATACACCTGATACCAATTCAATAATTAATCTAGCTCATAAAGAAGTTGACATTATATTTGGCGGGCATACTCATGGAGGCCAGGTAAGGCTTCCACTGGTTGGAGCAGTAGTTTCAGGATGTAAAATAAAGACAAAATTTGCCTCGGGCCTTTTTTATTTTAGAAATTTTGTTCTTTATGTGACAAGAGGTCTTGGAGAGGGCAGATATTCACAGTTCAGATTTTACTGCCAGCCGGAGGCAAGCCTCGTAAAGATATATAAAGCTAAATAGAAGCAGCTAAATAATATTAATATTTCAAGCTGTTGAAGTGCAACTGATTTGCCGGCTATAGCAATTGATGAATGGCCATTATTTTAGTAATATTAATTTTGAGTAATAATTGTTTTATCCACGTGTTGAAAATAATTTTATGATTTATATTATTTTATGAATATCAGAAATAGACAGGCTAAAAAAAGAAAAAAAAGACCGAGTCCAATTTTAAGATTTACTTTTATTATAATTCTTCTTGTGGCAGCCGGGTTTATTATCTTTTATAGTATTGATAATCCTGATTTTGTAAAAAATAAATTTTCCTCTCTTTTTAATGACAATGAAAGCGAAAAAACAGTATCAGTTTTAACAGAAACTGACAGTGGCCAACCAGGTGATAATACCGTGGAGTCCGTTACCGGGGAAGATTCTGGTGAGAACGAAATAGAGAGTATAGATACTGGTAAAACTACTACTGAAGAAAGTATAGACAGTGATCAAACCGGGAGCGGTCTGTCTTTGTGGCAGAAAATAAAGAATTATTTTACAAATCGGAAAAATGGTGGAGAAGACGGAAAAGTTTACCCTTCCAGATTGGAAGTTAATTTTTATTTTCTCGGCCTTGGGGAAGAGAAGAAGTTAGTTTCTGAAAAGAGAACCATAATTGCAGGAAGTCCGGATACTGCTGTTCAAAATGCTTTTCAGGGGCTGCTTAAAGGTCCTACCCAATCATATCACTTTCCGTTAATACCGGCTGGAACAAAGCTGCTTAATGTAGAGACTTATGAGAATATAGCCGAAATTGATCTTTCTCAGGAATTTCTGGAAAATAGCCTGGACACAAGAATCTTAGATGAATATATAATTTACTCCATTGTAAATACACTAACGGAAATCCCTGAAATAGAGGGGGTTATTTTTTATATAGAAGGTATAAGAATTAAAATATATGGCAATGTGGACCTATCCGTTCCGGCTATCAGGGATAAAGAATACATAGATGAGGAGTAGCTTGCAAAGACTATAGTTTGTTCTTCAATCAATTTTAAAGTAGATAGAAAATACAATAAGCGAAAGGTGGTTAATTTGAAAGTACTTGTAACAGGAGGAGCAGGCTTTATTGGCTCAAATGTAGCAGATGGGCTACTGAAGAAAAACTATGAAGTAGTTATAGTGGACGACCTTTCCAATGGCAGGAAGGAAAATTTGCCAAATGAAGCTAAATTCTACGAATGTGATATAAGAGATAAAAAATTATACAGTATATTCAAAGAGGAAAAACCGGATATTGTAATACACAATGCCGCCCAGCTAAGTGTAAGGATATCAGTTGAAGACCCTCTGATGGATGCAGATATAAATATAATGGGAGGGCTTAATGTGATTAATGCATGCCATACATGTAATGTGGATAAAATAATATTTGCATCAAGTGGAGGCACAGTATACGGAGAGCAAAAATATTTCCCTGCAGATGAAAAGCATCCTACCTATCCCATATCACCTTATGGAGTGGCAAAACTTACTACTGAAAATTATCTATATTATTTTTATAAGACCTATGGACTGAAGTACATATCCTTAAGGTACGCCAATATATATGGACCCAGACAGGATCCTTGTGGAGAAGCCGGAGTAGTGG
>JAHIPJ010000096.1 GCA_018894445.1 Actinomycetota bacterium | reverse complement strand
AGGAGCTGGAGAGAAAAGCTTGAATTTTTCAAAGAATTATTTATTTATAAGTAAAAACATTAAAAATATTAAAATAGATAAAATTTTTAAACTGATGGAAGTAATAGAAGGAAATAGAAGTTATCTTAACTACTCTATTAATTCTGAGTTAGCCCTGGATAATATTTTCCTTCAGTTTCAGAATATATACAGATAAGAGGTGAAGGCTATGTCTTTGATTGTAGGAATAATGTTTAGAAAAAATGATACTGTTCATTACTATGATCCTGCCGGAATTAAAATGGAAGCGGGAGATAAGGTCATATGCCATATGAGTGATGATACCAGAGAAATTGGAGAAGTGATTGTGTCTCCGGTGGATATCAGTGAAAGCGATGTCACCACTCCCTTAAATAGAGTCATAAGAAAAGCTACCTATTACGATCTCTCAGTTGATGAATTAAACCGGGATAAGGAAGAAAAGGGATCTAAGAAATTTAGCGAGCTGACTGAAAAAAACAATCTTAAAATGAAACTGGTAAACGTGCATGTATTGTTTGATAAGAGTAAGATGATATTTTATTTTACCTCGGAAAAAAGAGTGGATTTCAGAGAAATGGTAAAGGAACTTGCTACTCATTTTAAGATCAGGATAGAACTCAGGCAGATCGGTGTAAGGGATGAAGCAAAGATTGTAGGAGGATTGGGTCCATGTGGAATGAATCTGTGCTGTAAAAGTTTTTTGACTGATTTTGAATCAATTTCAATAAAAATGGCCAGGGATCAGAATCTTCCATTGAATCCTTTTAAAATATCAGGGATATGCGGAAGACTTATGTGCTGTTTGAGGTATGAGTATGATTCATATAAGGAGTTTATCGAAAAGGCACCGGAGAGGGGAATAAAAGTTAAATGCAGTTATGGCTGTGGCGGTGTCTGCGGATACGAACCTTTAAAGAAATCTATAATTGTGGAATTTGATAATGAGACCAGAAAATCTATCCTGCTTTCGGAAGTTGAAGTCACTAATGAAAGAGTAGAAATCAAAGGAGATAACGGCGAAGAGGCCAAATCTGCAGATAAGGACAAAAATGATGCTGAGGGTGTTTAAGACTGCTATTTTATTCGATTGATTGGCCGATGTAGCTCAACTGGTAGAGCAGCTCATTCGTAATGAGCAGGTTATCGGTTCAAGTCCGGTCGTCGGCTCCAGTGAAAGGGAAACTGTTGGTAATAAATGAATTAAAACAAAAAATCCAGGATTATGTGAGCGAGCTGGCGGAGGTTAAATCCGATTTAGGCAATCTGACCATTGAAGAACCAAAGAACAGGAAGTTTGGCGATCTCTCAACCAATGCAGCTATGGTACTTGCACCGGTTTTAAAGAAAAATCCTATAGAGATTGCTGAAAAGCTAAAAGAAGAAGTATTTTCCGGATGGAATCAAATTAAAGATGTGAATATAGTAAAACCAGGATTTATTAATTTTAATTTGAAGGATGAATTTATAAAAGAAGCCCTAAAAGAAATTGTAATCGGCAAGGAAAAATTCGGGTTTAACCAGAGCGGTATGGGAGTAAGTGTACTACTGGAGTATGTAAGCTCTAATCCCACAGGTGATCTTCATATAGGGCACGGCAGGTGGGGAGCACTGGGGGACAGTCTGGCAAATATTTACGATGCTAACGGATATAAGGTGTTCAGAGAATACTATGTTAACGATTACGGAACCCAGGTGGAAAAATTTAGCGATTGCGCCAGGTGTATTTATTTAAGGCATTTTGGCAGGGATACAGATTATCCTGAAGATGGATATCCAGAGGCGGTGGTGTCCATAGCGGTGGCGAGATTGGTTAGCAATTATAATGACAGGTTTATAATTGAAAAAGAAGGGAAAAAAGAGGTAGATAGGGAGTCCTTCGCAAAAGAAATAATTAAGATAATGGTCTCATATATCAGTGAGACTTTGACTTCAATGGGCGTGGAGTATGACCGGTGGTTTTATGAAAGCTGGCTGTATGAAAATTCAAACTTCCAGAAAGTAATTGATGATTTAAAAAATAAGGATGTGGTTTACCAGAAGGATGGCGCGTTATGGTTTAGGACTTCACAGTATGTGGATGACAAAGACAGAGTGGTGGTAAGAAAAGACGGGAACCCCACTTACTTTGCTTCAGATATATTATATCTGATAAATAAGATAGAAAGAGGGTACGACAGGCTACTATATATTCTGGGAGCAGACCATCATGGTTATGTAGACAGGTTAAGGGCAATTGGAAAATCTCTTGGATTAGCAGAAGATAGAATTGTCATAATAATAGGGCAGCTGGTAAAAATACTTAAATCAGGCCAGGCTTTGAAGATGTCCAGGAGGAAAGGCAAGCTCTATACCTTAAGAGACTTGATAGGAGAGGTGGGGAAAGATGCGGTAAGGTACTTTTTCAGTATGAATTCTTTTGATACACCAATGGACTTTGATGTAAGTCTTGCCAAACAGAAGTCGAATCAAAACCCGGTTTATTATGTGCAGTATGCGCATGCCAGGATTGAAAATATTATTAAAAAGATAAGGGAAACCAGTCCCGGCAACTTAGATATAGATAAATATAATCTTGATATGGTTGATACATCAAAAATAGAGTTTAAAAGTGAAAATGAAAGGCAGCTGGCAAAAATAATGACCTTATATCCGGATGTGGTTTACAATAGCTGTAAGATTAACGCTCCACATCTAATAACTCAGTATTTATACAGACTGGCAACTGAATTCCATTATTTCTATAATAACTTTAGAGTACTAAATGATAACGGAGATGTGGCAACGGTAGATGTGGATAGACTTATTTTAATTCTGCTGGCAAGACAGGTGCTCAGGAATGCCTTAAAACTGCTTAACGTCGAAGCCCCGGAGAAAATGTAAAAAATATGAATATATCCGGGTTAGTATTTAATTATATAATTTAATTATTTTCATAATTTGGTTAATATATACTCAAGCCTGAGAGATAGAGGGGGGATAGAAAATGATACTTCCAATCACTTCAGAAAACAACCAAAACGGGCATCTGGTTATAGGTGGAAATGATGTTCTGAAGTTAAGAGAAAAATATGGCACTCCATTATATATTTTAGATATTGCCACTATTAAAAATAAGTGCCAGAGCTTTAGGAATAATTTTACTTTTTCTGATTTAGATGTTGGAATAATTTATGCTGCCAAGGCATTTATATGTACAGCGATGTGTGAGCTTATAGCCAGAGAAGGTCTTGGCCTGGATGTATCTACAGGAGGAGAGCTTTTTATTGCACTCGCAAGCGGTTTTCCTGCCGACAGGATATATTTTCACGGCAATAACAAATCGGTAGAAGAGATTCAGTATGGACTGGAAAGCAAAGTCGGGTATTTTATGGTGGATAATTTTTCGGAGCTGGAAACGCTTGGAAAATTATGTCAAAGAAATAATACAAGGCAAAAAATTATGTTAAGGATTAACCCGGGGATTAAAGCCAATACTCATGAATATATGCAGACCGGTAAAATAGACTCCAAATTCGGATTTAGTCTTCATAATAACGTTGCTCTGGAAGCAGTTAAGAAGGTCAGCCAGTATAAGAATCTGGAGCTTACAGGAATTCACGCTCATATAGGTTCACAGATATTTAATCTATCATGCTACGACAGGCTGATAGAAGTTTTTATAAAGTTTATAAGAGAAGGCAGAGATAAATTAGGTGTATCAATAACCCGGATAAATATAGGGGGAGGATTGGGAGTAAAATATACTCCGGAAGATAAGCCCTCCAGTATAGAGGATCTGGCAAAAGTAGTTTATAATGCAGCAGTAAAGTACCAAAAAAAGTTTGAAGTCAGTCTTGGTAAGCTATATCTGGAGCCGGGAAGATCCATTATTGGAAATGCCGGAGTGACGCTGTATAAAGCCGGAGTAGTTAAAAAAATAGATGGAGTAAGAAATTATATTTTAATAGATGGCGGTATGTCTGATAATATAAGGCCTATGCTGTATCAGGCTAAATATTATGCATATATTGCAAATAGGATGGAAGATTGTAAAAACATTGAAGACGGCAGGAAGATACATTACTCCATAGCTGGCAGACATTGTGAGAGCGGGGATGTGATAATTGACGACATAAAGTTACCACCGGTATCCAGTGGTGATTTTATTGTCGTGGCAACTACTGGAGCTTATTGTTATTCTATGTCCAGCAATTATAATGGCCAGCCAAAAAGTGCAGTAGTTGCGGTTGAAAACGGAAAGAGCTGGGTCTGGATAAAAAGGCAGACTTATAAAGACTTAGTGATGGGAGATGTTAAATTATATGAAAATTGAAAACAAAAATATAGAGGATATCAATATCGGGATAATCGGCTTTGGATATATTGCCAGTGGTGTTTTCTCCCTTATCCAGAGACAGAAGGATTATCTGGCTAAAAAAATAAAAAAGAATCTTAATATTAAAAGAATTGCGGAAAAAGACTTAAAAAAGATAGAGGCCTCTTCTATGAAGGGACTAAAAGATATAAAAGTTAGCAGCAATGCTGATGATGTTTTGGAGGACGAGAGCATTGATATTATCGTGGAACTTATCGGTGGTATAAACCCTGCATACGACTATGTCTATAAGGCGTTAAGTTCAGGGAAGTATGTGGTAACTGCCAATAAGGATCTCATTGCCAATAGGGGCGGGGAATTACTGGCAGTGGCAGAAAGAAATAATGTGGATATACTTTTTGAAGCTAGCGTGGGCGGAGGCATACCAATTATAGGGCCTCTGAAATCATCTCTGGCTTCTAATAATATAAGTAAGATTGTTGGAATAGTCAATGGAACCACAAATTATATCCTGACTCGAATGGAAAAGGACAACCTGTCATTTGATGAAGCCTTAAAAAAAGCTCAGGAGCTTGGATATGCAGAGAAAGCAAATCCATCATCAGATATTGAAGGTTATGATACAGCCTGCAAACTGGCAATCTTAAGTTCCATAGCTTTCAATTCACGTGTTACATTAAATGATGTGTACAGGGAAGGAATCAAAGATGTCTCATCTGATGATATAAAAAATGCGCTGGATATGGGTTACAGGATAAAGCTACTGGCAATTGGAATTGAAGAAAATGGTGAAATAAGTGTAAAGGTTCATCCTGCCCTGATACCCATAAGCCATATCCTGGCCTCAATTGAGAATACATTTAATGCGGTTTATGTTTATGGTAATTATATTGATGAGATGATGAGTTACGGAAGAGGTGCAGGAGATAGACCCACAGCAAGTTCTGTAGTAGGTGATATTATAAAAATTGCCAGGAACTTTGACCGCAAGAAGAAGGGAATAATCTATGGCTGCAGCTGTTTTGAGGATAAAAAGTTCAAATCTATAGATGATACCATAAGCAAGTTCTATATTCTTATTGATGTAGCAGATAAGCCCGGGGTTTTAGCCAGGATTGCGGAGGTATTTGGCCGGAATTTAGTGAGTATCAATTCAATGATTCAGAAGCAGACAGACAAGGAAAAAAGCGCAAGGCTTATATTTATCACCCATGAAGTGGTCAATAAAAATTTATATAAATCAATAAGTGAGATATCAAAGCTTGATGTTGTAGATAAAGTGCTCAGCATAATCAGGGTAGAAGATTTAAGTTAATATTAAGCTCGTGGTTCCAGATAGAAATATTCTTATTATATTTACCAGTTAAAATAAAAATGGATGGTTATTATCTGTAAGCTGAGGGGAAAATGTCAAAATTATTTTATAGGAGCACCAGAGGAACTGATAACAGGATAGAATCCTCCCGGGCAATTGTTAGAGGCATTGCTACGGATGGAGGACTTTATGTTCCAGAAGCCGTTCCGCAGATTGACCTGCCCCTGGACAGCCTCTCCCGGATGGATTACTCTGAGCTTGCATTATATATAATGAGTAAGTTCCTTACCGACTTTAAGGAGGAAGAACTCAAATATTGCATCATGAAAGCTTATGATAAGAAGTTTTATGATCCCCGGATTGCACCACTTGTGGAAAAGGGCGGTGCTTTTTTCCTTGAGCTTTTTCATGGACCAACACTTGCCTTTAAGGATATGGCTTTATCCATACTGCCTTATTTATTAAAAATAGCTGCAGATAAAAATAGCATAGATAAAGAAATAGTCATACTTACTGCTACCTCAGGTGATACAGGCAAAGCTGCACTTGAAGGTTTTACTGGAGTTGAGGGAACGAAAATAATCGTATTTTATCCTAAAGATGGTGTGAGTAAAATACAGGAAAGACATATGACCACCCAGGCGGGAGATAATACCTATGCTGTAGCAATTGAGGGTAATTTTGATGATGCCCAGAGGGGAGTGAAGGAAATCTTTTCTGACAGAGTATTTAATGGGATTTTGAATAAGAGTGGATATATATTATCTTCAGCAAATTCTATTAATATGGGAAGGTTAGTACCCCAGGTGGTTTATTATGTGTATGCATACCTTAATCTTAGAAAGTCAGGGAAAATTGAATCGGATGAAGTGATAAATATTGTTGTCCCCACCGGAAATTTTGGAAATATTCTTGCGGCTTATTACTCAAAAAAAATGGGGCTGCCGGTAGGAAAACTTATATGTGCTTCCAATGAGAATAATGTGCTTTATGATTTTATAAATACAGGAATATATGATAAGAAAAGAAAACTGATTGTCACAAGCTCGCCTGCTATGGATATCCTGGTTTCCAGCAATCTGGAGCGGCTGCTGTATGACATCTCCGGCAGCAATGCAAGAGTAATAAATAATCTTATCAGTGACCTTAATAAAAAAGGAGAGTTTAAAATAACCAGAGACATGAAGAATAAATTGGTTGATTTTTACGCAGGCTTTGCAACAGATAAGGAGACTTTTGAAACTATAAAATATGTCTTTTACGATTTCAACTATTTAATCGATACACATACTGCGGTTGGATATAACGTTTACCAGAAATATCTGGATGACAGTGGGGATAAGTCAAAAACAGTCATAGCTTCAACTGCAAGTCCCTTTAAATTTCCGGGCAGTGTAGCAAGAGCCATAGATGAAAAATATGCCGGTATGGATGAATTTTCACTGCTTGAGGTGATTTCAGAGATTTCCGGGCTAAAAGTTCCGCAAGCTATAAAAAGTTTAGAAAGAAGAGAAATCCTTCACAGCACTGTTTGTGAAACCAGTCAAATGAAAGATGTCATAACTGACATTCTTGGCCTATAAAAATATGGTAAAAAAGTGGTAGAAAAGATAAACAGGTTAGAAAATGAAAGTAAGAAATAAAATAGCGTTAGCAGATAGAAGTTTTCCTGCCTGCGCTAGAAATATTAGTAAAAATTTAAAGTGTTAGGTATGAAATATATAATAATTCTTATAGATGGAGTAGCAGACTACAGGATAGCGGAGCTGGGAAATAAAACTCCCCTGCAGTATGCAAAAACACCTGCTATGGACAGTATTGCCAGAAACAGCGAAATGGGAATGGTTAAGACTATTCCGGATGGAATGACGCCTGGGAGCGATACCGCTAACCTGTCTGTGCTAGGGTATGATCCTAAAAAATATCATACCGGCCGTTCTTCCCTGGAAGCAGTAAGCCTTGGCATTGATCTTTCGGAGGACGATGTAGTGTTCAGGTGTAATCTTGTTACATTATCCGAAGAAGATGATTATACTGACAGGACTATGGTGGATTACAGTGCAGGAGAAATTTCTACGGACCTGTCCAGAGTATTAATTGAAGATATTGGAAGCAGGCTTCAGACTGAAAAAATCAAGTTTTATCCGGGAGTAAGCTACAGGCATATAATTGTGTGGGAAGGCGGTCCTGATAAGAATATTCTTACACCGCCCCATGACATACTGGATAAAAAGATTTCTGATTATCTTCCTGAAGGTCCGGGCAGCAGCGCACTTTTAGATATGATGGTCAGGAGCAGCAGTCTATTAAAAGAGCACGCCATAAATAAAGAGCGGATAAAAAAGGGCACAAGACCTGCAAATTTGATATGGATATGGGGAGAAGGCAGGAAGCCCGCACTGGATAGTTTCTATGAAAAATATAAGTTAGAAGGCTCAGT
>JAHIPJ010000095.1 GCA_018894445.1 Actinomycetota bacterium | reverse complement strand
GTCCTAAAAACTTAAGCGTGTCCAATTATGCTAATGGGAGTGTATTTATTGGTAAAATAAAAAAATCACTCGTCGGAGCTGTTTAATACTTGATATTGTTGACAAATATGTCATAAATCTTTAGTATTTAAGTATTATGACTAAGAAGATGTATAGCTTTAGATTAAATAAAGACTTAGTGGATAATGCAAAAAAAATTGCTGAAAATATGGATATATCATTATCGTTATTTATCAGCTGTCTGATAAAAGAAAAAATAAGTAATTTAAAATCTGGAAATAATGATAAAAGTTTTTTTATATCTAACGAGCTTACTCCCCAAATCTTACGTGAAATAGTTTCAGAGATAAAAGAATTAAGGTCGGATTTAAAAAAATCTCTTAAAAATAAAAATAAGAGATGATTTTCAGGTTATGATATAATACCGATATATTCATTTATCCTCTTTAAAGTTAATTCTTTTCCCAGTATTTCAATAGTTTCAAACAGAGGAGGACTGATAGCGCTGTTCCATATAGCTATTCTTATCACTTCTGCAATTTTTCTAAAACTTAAGTTTAATCTTTCTGAAATTAACCTCAAGTTCTTTTCAATGTCTTTTGCATGAAATTTACCACTTACTTCGTTAAGTGCTTTATAAACTCTATTTAATATATCGGGTGCATTAACCTTCTTATTTTTAAAGTAAGTTTTTGATTCATCACTGTAGCTGATTTTTATAAAAAATGGGCTTATTAAATTTATACTCTCTTTTAATGTCTTTATACGCTCTTTTATGAGCGGAATTATTTTTTCAATTTTCTGTTCTAATTGTTTTACTCCGTTTTCTAAATCAATGATGTTTTTGGATGCCAGATAATTTCTTATTTGTTTCGCAAGGAGCTGTTTTAAACGGGAATTGTCCATATTTCTTATGTAATATCCATTTATCCATAAAAGCTTGTTGAAATCAAATTTGGCCGGCTTTTTATTTATGGAACTAAGTTCAAATTTTTTAATCAATTCACTGGTTGAAAAAATTGTAGTTTTTTCATCATATGACCAGCCAAGGAGTGCAAGATAGTTTAGTATTGCTTCTCTTACGAATCCTTCTTCTATATATTTTTCAATGGAAATAGAACCATGCCTTTTGCTTAGTTTCTGACCATCCTGACCCAATATCATTGGTAGATGGGTGAAATCAGGAACATTAAAATTAAAGGCATTATAGATAAGAATTTGCTTTGGCGTATTTGACAAGTGATCTTCGCCTCTTATAACATGAGTTATTTTCATTAAAGCGTCATCTATTGCGACAGAGTAATTATAGGTTGGAAGGCCATTAGACCTTATTATTATAAAGTCTTCAATACTGGCGGTATTAACTGTTATGTCTCCATATACAGTGTCTTTAAAATTAATAGTCTTGTTTTCGGGCACCAGAAATCTTATTGCGTAAGGTTTACCGCTTTCTATATTATCTTGAATATTCTCAGGAGTGAGTTCCAGGCATTTTCTATTATATTTGTAGATTTTACCTTCTTTTATTTTATTTTCCCTTTTTTCTTTTAACTTTTCAGGGCTGCAGAAACAATAATAAGCTTTTTTCTCCTGAATAAGTCTTAGAGCATATTTTCTATAAATGCCGGTTCTCAGGGATTGTCTGTATGGACCGTATTCGCCGCTGGCTTCCGGCCCTTCATCCCAGTTGAGTCCCAGCCATTTCAGTGATTCCGATATCAGATTTATTGTTTCTTCCTGATGCCTGGCTATGTCAGTGTCTTCTATTCTTAAAATGAACTTGCCGCCGGTTTTAGCGACATAGAGCCAATTTAAAAAAGCGGTTCTGGCGCTTCCTATGTGTAAATATCCGGTTGGGCTGGGAGCAAATCTAACTCTTACATCTTTATTTTTTTCATTCATAACAAGTCAATTAAGGGTTTACCCATACTGTAATTTTTTTATTAGTCTCAACAGGCTGATCCCACAATGGATACTGGCGATGTGTGTATCCTGAGGGAACTTCGGAATACGTTTCATTTTTATATTCTATATGGGTGTAGCCGGCTTCAATCAATATGTGATTTGCTTCATTTATGGGCATCAGCGAT
>JAHIPJ010000094.1 GCA_018894445.1 Actinomycetota bacterium | reverse complement strand
GTATTAATAAATGATATAACCCATAAAGGTATTTATGTATTGCAGATTGATCTTGTTCTGGAGGGTTTTTACTGGTTTTCATCGAAAGGCATTCCTATGCTTGAGGGTAGAACTTACTTTGGCTCCTGCACCGATTAGAATCTAAGTGAATATTATTTAATATAAATAGAAATGGAAATCTCTACATTTAACGAGCCAGCATTAAAATTATTTGCCAGTGCAATATCTACATTAATAATTTTAGATTTTACCTTCCATTATTGCCAGATTTAAACTTTGAATTTTTCCACGACTATTTTTTCATAGGCAGCAATATATCTTTCAGATGTTTTTTCAACAACATCGTGAGGCAATTCGGGAGGAGTGGATCTTCTGTCCCAATTCGTTGAAAGAAGGTAATCTCTTACATATTGTTTATCAAAACTTTTCTGTTCTCTTCCAGGCACATATTCATCCAAAGGCCAGAATCTGGATGAATCCGGGGTTAAAGCCTCATCAGCCAGTATTATCTTATCATCGGTTATACCAAATTCAAACTTGGTATCTGCAATTATTATACCCTGCCTTATGGCATATTCAGAAGCTTTCATATAAAGCTCTATGCTTTTTTTCTTTAAAAATTCTATCATTTCAGCACCAAATATTTTTTTAGCTTTATTTATAGTAATAGCCACATCATGACCTGACACTTCTTTAGTGGTTGGAGTAAAAATAGCTTCCGGCAGCCGGTCACATTTGGAAAGGTTGCGTGGCAATTTCAAATCTCCAATCATACCGGTCTTTTTATATTCCTCCAAGCCGGAACCTGTTATATATCCGCGTACAACACATTCTATAGGATAGATTTTTACTTTTTTTACTATAATCGATCTTCCGCTAAGGGTATCTTTATATCTCTTTAAGAATTTTGGAAACCTTCCTACATCACTCTCAATTAAATGGTTATCAATTACATCCTTTAAATAATTAAACCAGAAAACTGATATCTTATTTAAAATTATACCCTTTAAAGGAATCAAAGAAGGTAAAATAAAGTCAAAAGCAGAAATCCTGTCAGTGGTTACTATTAAAATCCTGTCATCCAGAGAAAACATTTCTCTGACTTTCCCGCTTCTTAATTTCTCTAAATTTTCAATTTCTACATCCCCTACTAATTTCATAAAATCCTCCCTGATTTTTTATGCTTACTTCTTTTATAATACCTATACAGCATGTAATCAATTCTTTTGTAAATTACTACCTAACTAACTGCAGCATCTTTTAACGCATGAGAACAAATACAATCTCTCTTATCTGGAATCTTTGAAATTGCTTTAAAAAGGAGACTCTTTACCTTTTCATTGTTCTCTTTAAAGACTCTTATCACCTCCCCCATGGTTACCGGCTTGACTTCAGGATGACCTTCCAGTCCAGTATCATAATCTGTAATTAAGGAAATGTTTACATAACATATTTCCTGCTCTCTTGCCAGGCACACTTCCGGATATTGCGTCATGCTTATAACTTCCCATCCCTGATTTGCAAACCACCTGCTCTCAGACTTGGTGCTGAATCTGGGACCCTGTATAATAACTATAGTACCTCTGGGATGACAGTCTATCTTAAGCTCTTTAGCACTTTCAATTACAATTTTCCGCAAATTTGGACAATATGGTTCAGCCATAGCCATATGGATGGTTTTTGGTCCATCGTAAAAAGTATCAATTCTTCCCCTGGTTCTATCCACGAATTGGTCACACACCACAAACTGCCCCGGCTTTATGTGCGGCTGCAAACTTCCTGAGACACAAGGACCAAAAATATACTTAACACCTATTTTTTTCATTGCATAAATATTTGCCCTGTAATTAATTTTATGCGGAGGTAAATTATGATTTCTCCCATGCCGGGGTATAAACGCAACCTTTTTCCCTCCTACCCTGCCAATTACTATTTTATCTGAAGGGTTACCATAGGGAGTATCAATTTCATATTCTTCTGTTTCTTCCAAAAACGAGTAAAACCCGGAACCTCCAAATACACCGATATCAGCTTTTTGATCGCCAGTCATATCTTTCCTTTCCTATAATCTTAAATATATTTCATTATTATATAAATATAAAACCAGATTAAATACCACTGCCGTTTAGCAGTTCGATCAGAGATACCTCCGGGCGGGCGCCAAAATGGCTAATGACTTCAGCCGCAATTATACTTCCTATTTTCCCACAGGACTCGAGATCCATACCTTTAATCAGCCCATGTAGAAATCCGGCCGCATAAAGATCTCCGGCACCGGTTGTATCGACTACATTGATATTTCTTTGTGGTGATATCATATATATTCTATCCTTAAATACAACAACTGATCCTTTATCTGATCTTGTAATTGCACAGATATTTTTCATTTCCCTGCATCTGGAAATTGCTTTCTCCAGTGTGCTGGTTTCAAACAATGATTTAATTTCTTCCTCATTGGCAAAAAGAATATCTATATGATTTTTAACCAGGTCTAAAAACTCAACTCGGTGACGCCTGACACAAAAAGAATCTGATAGGCTCAGGGCAACCCTTCCGCCTGTCCCCCCGGCAATTCTTACTGCCTTTTTAAACGCTTTTTTAGCTTCATCGCTATCCCAGAGATAACCCTCCAGATAGATAATTTCTGACTGCGAAATAATAGTTTCGTCAATATCTTCAGGACCCAGATACCCTGAAATACCCAGGCAGGTATTCATGGTTCTCTGTGCATCCGGTGTAGTCAGCACTACACAACATGCTGTTGGCTGCCCACTCACTGCTTTTTTAGTGCAGTAATTCACTCCAAGCGCCTTGAGCCCTTTCTCAAAGGACTCCCCCGGCGGATCGTCTCTAACTTTACCCATAAAAGCTACCGAATTACCCAGAGATGCCAGCCCGGCAATTGTATTTGCAGCTGAACCTCCTGAAACTTCCCTTACTGCATCAATACAGGTATGGAGCCTTTTAACCTCAAGTTCATCAACAAGTCTCATCATCCCTTTCCTGAGATTATGTTCCTGGAGAAAATCATCTTCTACGTTAGCCAGGATATCAACAATAGCATTACCAATACCTGTAACATTATATTTCTTTACCGGCATTATTCCCTCTATCTATTATAATAATGAATAACTTACATAAATCAGACTTCTGCCGCTCCGATATCATTTAATAGAATTATTAATTATATGTCAATTATTATTGGCTTAAAAATAATCATAACTTTATAAAAATACCTTTTTTAACTATAATTCTTATAATCATAATAACAGAAAGGATAAGGATGTTCGAAACTCTTAATATCAAAACTTCAAGCAGGGTAGAAATGGTTGATATTACAGAGAGGATCACAAACCTCATTACAAGACATAATGTAAATAGTGGTATATGTTGTTTATTTGTTCCCCATACCACAGCTGGAATTACCATAAATGAAAATGCTGATTTTACAGTCCAGCTAGACATTAATTCCAAGCTAAGCGACCTGATACGTGCTGGCGATAACTATTCCCACCTTGAAGGAAATTCCGATTCTCATATAAAATCCACAGTGGTAGGATCATCTTTAAATATAATAATTGATAGGGGCAGACCGGTACTCGGGACCTGGCAGGGTATATATTTTTGCGAATTTGATGGCCCCAGGAACAGGAATCTTTTCATTAAACTAATTGAAGGTTAGAACATAAATAAAAGACAGGTAAATATACTATGACTTTATTTGAACAGTTTAAAACCAACCATGCGGGTGATATTTCCAGTGCGCCACTTGCTGATAGGATGAGGCCCAGTACTCTGGATGAATTCGTAGGACAGGAGCATCTTGTAGGGAAGGGTAAAATTTTAAGGGAGATTATTGAAAACGACAGGCCTTATTCGATAATATTCTGGGGTCCTCCCGGTTCCGGAAAAACCACTCTGGCTAAGATTATTGCTGAGAAAACCAAAAGCAGGTTTATATCTTTTTCAGCAGTAACTTCGGGGATAAAACAGATAAAAGAAGTTATGGAAATAGCCAGATATAACAAGAGAGAACATTCTATAAAAACCATATTATTTGTGGATGAAATTCACCGTTTTAACAAAGCCCAGCAGGATGCATTTCTGCCTTTTGTTGAAAATGGTACTATAATCTTAATGGGAGCTACCACGGAAAATCCATCTTTCGAAGTAATTTCTGCACTTCTATCTAGAACCAAGACTTTTGTGCTGTATAAACTCTCGCACGAAGATATAAAAACCCTTATCGAAAGGGCTTTAATCGACAGTGAGCGTGGGCTGGGAAAATATAATATAAAATTCAGTAACGAGGCTATTGATTTTATCGCCAGATTCTCAGATGGTGATGCAAGAATTGCCTATAACATTCTGGAGCTTGCAGAAGGCGCTTACTTTAAAGAAAACAAGCAAAAAACTATGGAAATAGATACTCATCTAATCGAAAATATAATACAGAAAAAAGCGCTCCTCTATGATAAAAACGGTGAGGAACATTTTAACCTTATTTCGGCTCTTCATAAGAGCCTAAGGGACAGCGATCCCGACGCGGCAGTATACTGGACAGTGAGGATGCTTGAAAGCGGTGAAGATCCCTTATACATTATAAGAAGAATGGTCAGGTTTGCTTCTGAAGATATAGGGCTTGCAGATCCCGATGCACTGCAGGTTGCGATTTCAGCCAAACAGGGCTTCGAATTTATCGGCCCTCCGGAAGGATATCTGGCTATAATCGAAGCAGTAATTTACCTTGCCCTGGCTCCAAAAAGCAATTCTCTTTATACAACCTATAACAAGGTGAAATCGGATGTGGAAGAGTTTGGATCGCTTCCGGTTCCATATCATATAAGAAATGCTCCTACCAGGCTTATGAAGGATATAGGGTATGGTAAAGGATATAAATATGCTCATGACTATAATGACGCAGTAGTGGATCAGACTCACCTTCCTGATAAACTGCTGGCAAGAAAATATTACAGTCCAACCGAAAGAGGATTTGAGAAGGAATTAATCGAAAGGTTAAGGGCTATTAATATATTAAAGAAAAAACAAAAATAATATCCTGGAAATATTTTTTATGCCTCTTTTTTATTTACCTTCTAAGTACGACTTATTAATTCCTCGGCAATTTGTATCGTATTAAGGGCAGCACCTTTTCTCAGCTGATCACCGACTACCCACATACTGATCCCGTTTTCTATCGAAATGTCCTCTCTTAATCTGCCCACGAAGACATTGTCCTGGTCCGAGGAATCGAGAGTAGTAGGATATACAGAATTCTTAAAATCATCTTTTAAAGTCAGCCCTTCCGCTCTTACCAGTGCATCTCTTACCGCATCCAGCTCTATTTTCTCTTCTGTCTCAATACTTATTGATTCCGAATGAGAAGTAAAGACAGGAACCCTTACTGCAGTAGCAGAAACTTGTATCCGGTTGTCACCAAAAATTTTCCGTGTCTCATAGACCATTTTCATTTCTTCTTTTGTATAGCCATTATCAAGGAATATATCGACATGAGGGATAACATTAAATGCTATCTGAACCGGAAAAACCTCACATTTAATATCCTTTTTGCCCTGACATATTATTTCTCTTGTCTGGTTTTCCAGCTCGGCTATTGCTCTTGCACCTGCACCTGAAACAGACTGATAGGTTGAAACAACTATCCTTTTTATCGGCGAAATATCATAAATCGGTTTAAGCGCCACCACCATAATAATAGTAGAGCAATTGGGATTGGCTATGATACCATTATGCTCGAATATCTTATCTTTATTTACCTCAGGAACTACCAGAGGCACATCTTCTTCCATTCTGAATGCGCTGCTGTTATCTATGACCACAGCGCCGCTATCCACTGCATGCTTTGCAAATTCCCTGGAAGTCGATGCACCGGCTGAAAAGAGTGCAATATCCACATTACTGAAGGAATCCTTTTTTAGTTCCTTTACCTCCAGCTCCTCGCCGTTAAATATTACTTTTTTACCTAACGACCGGTGGGAGGCAAGGGGAATGAGATTTTTTACAGGGAATTTCCTCTCTTCCAGTATAGATAGGAACACCTTTCCCACCGCTCCGGTTACCCCTGCCACAGCTACATTATATTCTTTTGAGTTCATATCAACCCACCACTTTTGCGATTTTAATTAATCTATTAATAAAGCCGGAAATAAGCCTTTTATTTTTATATTATTTTGCCAGACCAAAACCGCTGTG
>JAHIPJ010000006.1 GCA_018894445.1 Actinomycetota bacterium | reverse complement strand
TCTATCATTTAAAATTCTTATTTTTTCTTTAAGCTCTTCTTCTATCCTTTTTAACTCTTCCTCTTTTAGAACCATCTCTATAGTTGCTTTATCAACCTCGCTCTTGGCTTCGGATAATTTAGTGTTAAGGTTGTCCAGTTCAGACAATGCACCCAACAGCTGCCCCTCTACTTCCTTTACCTGGTTAATATATTGCTGCTCTTGCTTTTTTACTTCTTTAATTTTTCCCTGGGTCTCTTCTCTTTCCTGCTGTATTTGTTCCAATTCATCCTCAAGAGACTGACTGTAAATAAATTTTGGTGATGCAGTAGAAATAAGATTAAAGCTGGAGAGTGCTATAATAATTGTTACAAATACGGCTATGATGTTTTTACTTTTAATTATCATATCATTTCATTTTTTATTATAACTATTTTAATACTAATTAAAAAAAATTAAAAATTTAAAAATATAAGCCCTTAAACTTTTACATACCTTCTCAAGGCAATAACACTACTTAAAATTCCTATAAGGCCTCCCAGTACTAACACTCCTACGTATACATATAACATAACATTACCGCTTCCAACTATAGCCAATTCTTTAATCCGCATAATATCTACAATTGCTCTCTCGCCCTTAATAAGTAAGAAATTACCTATAAAATACAATAAGATAATAGAAATGATACTTCCTGCAAATCCCTCAAAAAAACCTTCAAACAGGAATGGAATTCTTACAAACCAGTTAGTGGCACCCACCAGTTTCATGACCTCAATCTCCTTACGGCGGGCATAAATAGAGAGCCTTATGGTATTAAATATCAATACAATAGCTGCCAGAAGAAGCGCTATAATTATCAAAAATGCTATAGTTCCAATAATTGCAGTTATTGAAAACAATGGTTTGACTACTTTCCTTTCGTATATCACATCATCAACACCTTCTATAAAATTTCCATCCTTGTCATAAAAACGGAGCTCTACCTGATCAATCTTTTCGGGATTATTTAAAGTTATATCAAAAGAAGCCGGAAGCGGATTCCCCTCAATCTCTTTTAAGATATCACTTCCTTCCATTTGCTTCTTAAATCTTTCCAGTGCCAGGTCTTTGGATACATATTCTACACTTTCAGTTTCCTCCCAGCTTATTATCTCCTGTTCGATATATTCCTTTAACTCTTCCGAGATTTCATCTTTAAGATATACCCTCAACTCTACCTGGCTTTTTACTGAGCTCATTATCCCCTGTATATCATAAACAATTATTGCAAAGAACCCCACAATAAACAAAGTAATAGCAACAGTGGTAATAGCAGTAAATCCCATAAAAAAGTTCCGTTTCAGGCTGGTAAAAGTCTCACTAAAAAAATACCTGGTTCTTACCATCAGTCCCCATACACCCCCCTCTTCTGGTCCCTTATTATTTCTCCTTCTTCAAGCTCAACAACTCTTCTCCTCATTGAATTCACAATGTTCCGGTCATGTGTGGCCATCAGTACTGTAGTCCCGATAAGATTTATTCTGGATAATATTTTCATAATTCCTTCTGCTGTTCCTGGATCCAGATTCCCGGTAGGTTCGTCTGCAAGAAGTATGGGCGGCCTGTTCACAAATGCCCTGGCAATAGAAACTCTCTGTTGTTCACCAGCTGATAATTGATAGGGATATGAATTTAATTTACTATACAAACCTACAAGTTTTAAAACTTGCGGCACCCGAATTTTAATCTCATAAGCCGGCTTCCCAATAACTTCAAGAGTAAGTGCTACATTCTCAAACACGGTTTTATTTGGCAGAAGCTTATAGTCCTGAAATACACATCCTATATTCCTTCTAAGTTGAGGAATTCTGCTCGATTTAAGATTACAGACATTCCTCCCGGCTATATATATATTGCCATTACTTTCATCAATTTCTTTTATAAGCAACTTTATAAAGGTAGATTTGCCCGAACCGCTTGGACCTACCAAAAAAAGAAACTCACCTTTTCTAATAACCAGATTGATGTTTTTCAATGCAACAGTATTATCCTCATATATTTTACTGATATTTTTAAATTCAATCATATTCATTTCAAACCGTCTCTTATATCCTCTATAATTTTAATAATGAAGAGTTTACCCTCTGGATAATTTTTTTTCAAGAAAACCTCTTATTAGTGAATCTATATTGCCATCCAGCACTGATTGTACATTTCCAACCTCAATTCCTGTTCTATGATCTTTAATTAATTGATATGGCTGAAGAATATAACTTCTTATTTGATTTCCCCATCCTATTTCTTTTTTTTCTCCCCTTACTTTATTAATTTCTTCTATATTTTTTTTCCGTTCCAGTTCAAAAAGCTTTGATTTTAAAATCTGTATAGCAGTTTGCCTGTTAAGTATTTGAGATCTTTCATTCTGACAATTTACCACAATATTTGTAAGAAGGTGTGTAATTCTTACCGCCGAATCTGTGACATTTACATGCTGGCCTCCGGCACTACTGGACTTGAAAGTCTCAATTCTTAAATCCTCCTTGCTTATTTTTATATCGATATCTTTATCGAGAAACGGTATTACATCCACAGAGGCAAAAGAAGTATGCCTGCGTTTAGAAGAATCAAAAGGTGAAATTCTCACCAGTCTATGAATTCCTTTTTCCGATTTCAGCAACCCATATGCGTTTTTGCCGGTGACAGTAAAAGTAACATTTTTTATTCCTGCTTCCTCACCTGTCTGATAATCATTAACACTATAAGAAAACTTTCTCCTACCCGTCCACCGTGTATACATCCTGAGCAGCATCTCAGCCCAATCCTGGGATTCTGTCCCTCCTGCCCCGGGGTGAATAGTTACTACTGCTGGATAAGAATCATATTTATCATTTAAAATAGCTTTTTCTTCCAGATCACTTAATAAATCTTCAACATTATCTAGATTTTCTTTCAGTTCCTTCTCCAGGCCTTTGTCCTCTTCTCCTTCAAGTATCTCCAGTGCTAACCTGCCATTTTCCATCTTCTCTTCTAAATCTTTAATATCGCCAACTGTTTCTTTAAGTTCAACAATCTCCTGGGTAATATTTTGTGCCCTGCCGCGATCTTCCCAGAATTTTTCGGAAAGAGTCTCACTTTGGAGTTTTTCAAGCCTGGCAATTTTATTATCTATTTCAAAGACAATCCCGTAAAAAAATCAGCTTTTGCAACAATTTATCTAATCTTAACTTATAATCTTCTATCATAAAATCCTCCAGCTAATTTATTTATATTATATTACCTGCCGCAACACTTTTTATATTTCTTCCCGCTGCCACAGAGGCAAGGGTCATTTCTTCCGATTTTTTTTGCAGTTACAGGCTTTGTCTGCAAGGCTATTGATCCAGCTTCTAAGGGACCACTGGTAACTATATTTGTCACTTCATTCTCTCTTACGGTTTTTTGTTTCTCCTGTTCCTCCCTGGTAACTATCCTGACATTATATAATAGCTTTACTGTATCGAACTTTATTTCCTCTATAAGCTCTTTAAATAAATTAAATGTCTCCCGCCTGTATTCAACCAGCGGGTCCCTTTGACCAATAGCCCGTAGTCCTATACCCTCCTTCAGGTAATCCATTTCTAAAAGATGGCCTCTCCACATATTATCAATAACATTTAACATCACTATTTTTTCCAGTTTTCTTATAACCGGAGGGGAATAGTTATTTTCCCTTTCCTCGTAAATCCGGTAAGCTCTTTCCGCCAATTTTTCCTTTAAAATACTGATATCCCACTTACTCTCGCTAATCTTTCCCCTGTCTGTGACTTCGGCTATAATGTCCCTTGAAAACAAAGGATTCATATAATTAGAAAGAGCGTCTAAATTCCAATTTTCCGGATAATCACCGGGATTTATATGAATACCAACACTTCTGTCTATTATATCTTTAATCATATCGCAAGCTACTGACCTTAAATTCTCTTCTTCTAAAATTTTCTTTCTTCTAGCGTAAATCACTTCTCTCTGCTTATTCATAACATCATCGTATTCAAGAACATGCTTCCTTATTTCAAAATTTCTCCCTTCCACCTGCCTCTGGGCATTTTCAATGGCCCTGCTTATTATAGGATGTTGTATTGGTAAATCATCTGGAAAATTAAAGGTCTCCATTACCCTATAAATCCTTTCCGATCCAAAAAGTCTCAGCAAATCATCTTCTGTGCTTAAATAAAACTGGCTTGAACCAATATCTCCCTGGCGGCCGCTTCTTCCTCTGAGCTGATTATCAATTCTTCTGCTCTCATGCCTTTCTGTTCCAAATACATGAAGACCTCCAAGTTCTACGACTCCTTCGCCAAGGACTATGTCTGTACCTCTTCCCGCCATATTTGTAGCAATAGTAACTGAATTTTTTTGCCCGGCTTTGGCAATGATTTGTGCTTCTTTTTCATGATATTTTGCGTTTAAAACTTCATGGGGTATACCTCTTCTTTTCAGCATGCTGCTAAGTCTCTCAGACTTTTCAATAGATATAGTCCCCACCAGTACCGGTTGACCTCTGTTGTATCTGGAAACTATATCCTCTACAACATTATCAAATTTAATCTGTCCAGTTTTATAAATCAGATCAGGAAGGTCTTTCCTTATCATTGGTTCATTAGTAGGTATAACCACAGTTTCAAGCCCATAAATATGCCTGAATTCGGCTGCTTCTGTTAGCGCAGTACCGGTCATGCCCGCTAATTTCTCATACATTCTAAAATAATTTTGAATAGTAATGGTGGCAAGTGTCTGATTTTCATCCCTCACTTTTACTCTTTCCCTGGCCTCTATAGCCTGATGCAGCCCCTCACTGTATCTTCTGCCAGGCATCAGTCTTCCAGTAAATTCATCAACAATAATTATCTCGCCGTTTTTCAGCATATAATCTACATCTCTTTTAAATAGATGATAGGCTTTAAGAGATTGATTTAAAGCATGTATGTATAGATAATTAGAAGGATCGTATAAATTTTCTATGCCAAGTATTCTTTCAACTTTTTCGACGCCTTCCTCTGTAATTGCTGCTGTTCTTGCTTTTTCATCTATTTCAAAGTCCTCATCTATTTCCAGTCGTGGTACTATTTGTGTAAATTTACTGTAAATTTCAGTAGTTCCATAAGCAACCCCGGAAATGATAAGGGGAGTTCTTGCTTCATCTATAAGAATACTGTCAACTTCGTCAATAATGGCATACCAGTGACCATCCTGTACAATATTTTCTTTAACCATTACCATATTATCTCTTAAATAATCAAATCCGAATTCATTATTTGTGCCATATATTACATCGGACCGGTATTGTTCTTTTTTCTCAAGGGCGGACATTTCATGTTGGATAAGACCTACTTTCAGTCCCAGAAACTTATAGATATTGCCCATCCACTCGCTATCTCTCTTTGCCAGATAATCATTTACTGTTACCAGATGGGTACTCCTGCCAGTAAAGGAATTTAAGTATACAGCAAGCGTTGCAACCAGTGTCTTTCCTTCACCTGTCTTCATTTCAGCAATTTTTCCCTCGAAAAGAACAACACCTCCCAGTATTTGAACATCAAAATGACGCATATTAAGAGTTCTTTTTGCTACCTCCCTTACCACTGCAAAAACTTCCGGCATCAAATCCTCCAGTTTCTGGCCGTTCTCATATCTCTGTTTAAAATCTATAGACTTTGCAGCCAGCTGACTGTCAGTAAGCGAACTTATATCTTTTTCAAGATTACTTACAGCACTAACTATCTCTTCATATTTTTTTATTTTTTTTCCTTCACCAAATTTAAGAATGTTTCCAATATTTTTAAACATTTGCCGTCACCTTTGTAATAATAACTAAAGTTATAGAGTAGGTTCTATCAAACCATAATTTTTATCTTTTCTGCGATATACTACCGCAGTTCTTTCAGTCTCCGAATTAATAAAAACAAAAAAATCATGTCCCAGCAGCTCCATTTGTAATACTGCTTCTTCCGGAGGTATTGGTTTTAAAGTAAAAGTCTTGGTCTTTACTATTGCTTCTCTAATCTTACTATCAACACTTTTGGTTTGCTGCTCATCAGTTTTAAGCCCGTCAAGTTCCTTTATATTACTGCTCTTTCTTCCCTTATTTATCAACTTTTCCCGGTATTTTTTGACCTGTCTCTCTAATTTACTGTTAACTTTATCTACAGCTTCAAAAAGATCAGTTCCTGAATCAGTCGCTCTAATAACTGCGCCACTTGAGAAAACAGTAACTTCTATCTGGTTATTTAAATTAATCCTTGGATTTTTTTCAAAGATAAACTTTACTTCTAATTTTATTATTTTATCTAAAATTTTAATTATCTTCCTTCTAATTTTTCTCTCTACATAGTTCCGGATTTCTTCATCTAACTGGATATTCCTGCTTTTAATAATGAATTCCACCCTGTCTCCTCCTTAGTTTTAATTTATTTAAAAATTTATATAAGAAATATCTTAATGCCACCCCGATACATTACTTTATTATTATCACATTTCTTGCTACATTGCCCCTCTCATCTTTTTCAAATTCAAATTCTACTTTCTCGCCCCTTCCCAGTGTTTTAAATCCATCTGCCTGTATAGAAGAGTGGTCTACAAAAATATCTCCGGTTTCCTTTGATTCTGCTTCTATAAAACCAAATCCATTCTCAGGGCTAAACCATTTTACAATTCCCTTTAATCTTGTCACTCCGTTTATAACCCCCTGGCCAGAGTTAATAAATAAATTCTATCTGCACCTGCTCTTTTTAAAACACCGGCAATCTCACCCAATGTGCTTCCCGTAGTCCAGACATCATCTACCAGCAGCAGATTTTCCCCCGAGCTCAGGAGACAATTCTTAACTTTAAATGCTTCTTTTATATTGGTCTTTCTTTGCATAAAATCAAGGCCCTGCTGCTTTATAACTTTTTTTACTCTTAATATATTATCAGCAAATGGAATTTTAATTAACTTTGATAACGATCTGCATAATAATTCCATATGTTTACCCGGAACCGTGTCTATATAATCAATTTTCTCATATTCATAATTTCTAATATAAGTTTGTTTTAAAAACACGGCAATAACTTCTTTTAAATCATATATTCTATTATATTTATATTTCCTTATTATTCTTTTTATCTCTCCTTTATATATGGTAAAACTCCTGTGCTTGTAAAAATTGAAGTCTTCATTCCTGCAAAAATTGCACCCTTTATCATCCGGACTAATTCTGGATAGCGGCCTGCCGCAATACTTACATATTTTATCATCGATTTCTTTAATTTTAGATATACACTGCCGGCAGATCAGTTCAGGACCAATTTTTCCACAAACAACACATAAGGGTGGAATAATAATATCTTTAAAAATATCAATCAAAATTTTACTAGTTTTCCCTGGTATTTTCTGTATCAATATCAATTACTTCATTGGACATAATTTTTACACTTGGATGGATTTTTATTCCATCTTTTATAACGCTCTTAGAACCTATGACTGCTTTTTCCAAAATCGAAGCCTTGTCTTTTATTTTTGTATCATATCCTATAATTGCACCAATCAGGGAGGCATCTTTTCCTATATAACCGCTGCCCCATTTTATACCTCTATACAAAACAGCTCTTTCATCTACAACAGTATTATTGCCCAGAATTATGGGGCCAAAAAGCTTTGCATCTTTTTTTATGGTGCAACTGTCCCCGATACATACTGGAGGAATTATTACTACTCCTTCCTGAATCTTGCAATTTTTTCCTACCCAGACACCTTCCTTGATTTTCTTTCCGGGAATATCAACCTTAACTTTACCTTCAAGTGCATCAAAATTACCCTGCTGGTACTGGTCCAGACCTCCTACATCATTCCAATATTGACTATGACGGTAACCATAATATAAAACATTTTTACCTATCAGTTCAGGGAAAAGATTCTTGCCAAAATCACAAAACTGCCCCCGGGGAGGTAAATAATTAAATATTTCCGGTTCAAAAATATATATTCCACTATTTGCCAGGTTTGATTTCGCTTCGCCGCTTAGAGGTTTTTCCTGGAAGCCTTTTATCTTCATATCTTCATCCACCAGCACTACCCCATACAGGGAGGTGTCTTCGACTTCAGTTAAAATGAGTGTTGCCGTACTACCTTTCTCTTTATGGAATTTTACAGCATCGGTTAGATTAATATCGGTAAGGGCATCGCCGCTTATAACTAAAAAAGTATTATCTTCAAAAAAATCTTCTACATTCTTTACTCCTCCTGCGGTCCCAAGCAGTTCTTTCTCATATGAATAAACTATGTTTATCCCCCATCTTGATCCGTCACAAAAATAATTTCTTATTTCATCCGGATACCAGTGCAGATTGCAAACAATATCAGTAAAATTGTGTTTTACCAGAAGTCTTATAATATGTTCCATAACCGGTCTGTTAACTATAGGAGCCATCGGCTTGGAGATTAAGTCTGTTAATGGTCTCAGCCTTGTTCCCAGACCTGCTGCCAGTACCATTGCCTTGTTTTTATTCATTTTAGTTCTACACCACTTCCATTATTTATCTCTTACTTTTAAAAATTTTACCAATATTCTTTTTGTAAGGAGGGTAGATTACCCCCTCTTCAGTTATAATTGCAGTTATATTTTCAGCCGGTGTGACATCAAAAGCCGGATTTTCTACTGCCATAAATTCAGGAATGATAATTTTTCCTAAGACTTCTCTCATTTCTTTTTCATCTCTATATTCTATAGGGATATTATCCCCACTTTCTATTTTTATATCAACAGTTGAGATTGGAGCAGCAATATAGAACGGTATCCTGTAATATCTGGCAAGTATGGACAGGCTTAAAGTTCCTATTTTATTTGCCGCATCACCATTTGAAGCTATCCTGTCTGCACCAACAAGTACTGTATCAACCTCTCCTATTGACATAAAATACCCTGCCATATTATCAGATATAATAAAAAAAGGAATTTCTTCCTGGTGAAGTTCCCACGCGGTAAGTCTTGCCCCTTGAAGAAATGGTCTGGTCTCATCTACTATCACATTTGCCACTTTTCCTTCCGCATCCAAACTTCTTATTACTGCAAGTGCGGTGCCATAGCCTGAAGTTGCAAGCGCTCCTGCATTGCAATGAGTAAGTATTTTAATTTTACCGGTTGCCTTATCAAAGATTTTCTTTCCATTCTGCCCAATTTTCCAGTTAGTCTCCAGATCCTGCCTTCCAATTTCTTCAGCCTCTTCTATTAATTTGATCTTAATTTTGCTAACTTCCAGGTTCTTATCACTGGTTAAAATATTTTTCATTCTATCCAGTGCCCAGAATAAATTTACAGCCGTCGGCCGGGTCCCGGAAAGTAATCTTATATTCTCATTTATATAATCTGCAAATTTTTCCTTATCTTCTCCCCTAAATTTTAATGCTGCCAGTGCAACACCATAACCGGCAGCGACTCCAATTGCAGGCGCTCCCCTTACAACCATATCTTTTATAGCTTTGGCTACACTATCTGCCGATTTACAACTCACGTATACCTCTTTAAAAGGAAGTTTTCTCTGGTCTATTAATTTCAAAACAGATTTTTTCCATAAAAGGGTGCATACCATGCTCTCTCCAGGGCAGCGGCTTATGTTCCAATTTCCCATGAACTAAGATATTCCTCCTGCTCATGTGTTAATTTATCTATTTTCACTCCCATGCTCTCCAGTTTGAGTTTTGCTATCTTCCTGTCAATTTCTTCAGGGACTGAATAAACCTTCTTTAAAAGACTGCTACTATTTTCAAAGATATATTTTACACTTAAAGCCTGGTTTGCAAAACTCATATCCATAACACTGGCTGGATGACCTTCAGCAGCGCTCAGATTCACCAGTCTTCCTTCAGCAAGAACATATATCTTCCTTCCGTCTTTCATAAGATATTCTTCAACAAAAGGTCTGACCTTTCTTTTCGATTTGCTATTTGTCTTGAGGTAGTTCAAATCAATCTCAGCATCAAAATGACCGGAGTTGGCTAAAATTACATTATCCCTGCAACTGGTTAAAATTACCTCGCCTATTACATTTTTGTTACCGGTAGCCGATACAAAAATATCCCCCACTTTTGCAGCTTCCCTGGAGCTCATTACATCATATCCGTCCAGTTTAGCTTCTAATGCCTTTAAGGGATCTACCTCCAGTATTATCACAGAAGCACCCATTCCTTTCGCTCTTGTAGCTATTCCTCTTCCGCACCAGCCGTAACCAACAATAACAAACTTCTTACCGGCAAGCAGGATGTTGGTTGCCCTCAAGATTCCGTCAATAGTACTTTGCCCGGTCCCATACCGGTTATCAAAAAAATGCTTGGTCTTGGCATCATTTACGGCAACGATTGGATAAAAAAGTACGCCATTTTTTTCCATGCTCTTAAGCCTTGTCACTCCTGTTGTCGTCTCTTCCGTACCGCCATACACTCCTCCCAGCAACTCTTTTCTGCTGCTGTGAATGGCTGAAATCAAGTCTGCCCCATCATCCATAGTAACCTGGGGTTTGATATCAAGAACACTGTTTATATGCTTGTAATATGTCTTATTATCCTCACCTTTTATGGCAAATACCTTAATTTTAAAATCCTCAACGAGTGAAGCTGCTACATCATCCTGAGTGCTTAATGGATTGGACGCACATAAAGCCGCATTGGCCCCTCCTTCTTTTAAAGCAATCATAAGATTTGCTGTTTCTGAAGTAACATGCAGGCAGGCCCCGACAGTCAGGTTTTTAAGAGGCTTATTTTTTAAAAAATCTTCCCTGATCCCCCTTAGAACCGGCATCTCTTTTGCAGCCCATTCTATTTTATTTTTACCTTCTCCGGCTAGACCGATGTCTTTTAAATCAAAATCCATTAAAACTTTCCTTTCTAATTTTTTTATTTCACTTGCTTTTTAATTTAATTTTGAAAGTTCAGCTTTCAGCGATTGTATTTTTTCTACCGGGCTTGGGTCAATGCCAGCTAAAAGTGCCAGATATACACTGGCTATATCTCCAAGATACATCGTCGATAATGCTTTTGCCAGTTTTGATTTTCCTTCTACCGGTATTTCTATAACCTCACTTACATTTTCCCTGATAAGATTTAAAGTCACATCAATACGTGTCTTTATCCTTATTCCCTCATTCTTCTCCCTGAAAACCAGAAGTATGAATTTTCTGGTGGTTCCCTTAAGCCTTTCCCAGCCAACAGTTTCATTATGATTCAATTCTGGAAATTCATTCCACCAGCAGGGTGTTTTTGAATTCTCATTAAATTCACACTTCAGCCTATAAGCAACTGCCGATAGCAATCCTTCTGTCCCGTATACTATAGGCAAATTGTCTGAAATTTTTAAGGCTATTTTCTTTGCAAAATTTTTATCACTTACAACATCCCTGTTGTAAAGACTGGCTTTTTCTTTTACCAGATCCAGAGCCTCTTCAATATCTCCGGAAGGTATGTTTATAATATCAAGATGATCCAGAGCCAGATAAGGTGGAAAAAATAAATAACCGATAGCGCCTCTGGGCTGCAGTCCTGACGGTATTTTTATTATTGTTTTGTTATTGCTTCTGGCAATACTCTCCAGCTTGCCCCCGGAACAAACAGTAAGAATTTCACATCCCCGGTCCAATGCCTGGCTGGCTGCAGAGATTGTCTCTTCAGTATTTCCGGAATAACTCACCGGAACTACCAGCCAGCCACTTTTTACAAAAGAAGGTAAATTATATCCTTTTACAACCTCAACAGGTATATCAATATCATCTTTTATTAAAGCTTTGATAATATCACCGGCAAAACCTGATCCTCCCATCCCTAAAAAAGCAACTCCGCTAAATTTTTTTCCTTTTATATTTTCTAAATCAGTTTTCTGGACAATTTTTTTTGCTTCCAGCAGCTGCAAGTAAAAATTTTCTTCAACTTCCAGCATACCTTCCTTATCAATTTCTTTTATTTTACCCGGATCATCTAAAATATTCATATACGAGACATCTCCTTAATCTTCTTTAAATGTTAATTTCCTGCAACATCCTTACTTCTCAAAAAACGTGACTGATGACTTTCTTTCCCAGTTCCTGGAGATATTTTACCTTTTTGTCACTTTCACCTTCTGTATATATTCTTACAACTGCTTCTGTCCCCGATGGCCTTATCATAACCCAGCTTCCATCTTCCATAATATATTTATATCCATCTATGACAATAACCCTTCCGGCACCAGCTTTCTTTAAAATATCAGGGATACCTTTTTCAAGAAGAGATTTTAAACTTTCTTTCTTGCGCAAATCAATTTCATAATCAATCCGGTCAAATACAAAATATCCAAATTCATTATAAATTTCTTCTAATATCTGGTTTA
This sequence comes from Actinomycetota bacterium, assembly GCA_018894445.1. Lineage (GTDB taxonomy): Bacteria > Actinomycetota > Humimicrobiia > Humimicrobiales > Humimicrobiaceae > Hydromicrobium. Next base: position 5,270 of record JAHIPJ010000006.1, on the reverse strand, counting down.
CGGTCATACCTGTACTGCATATTATTTCTAAAAGTTTTAAGCCTATGAGCATCCCGTCTCTTTCCGGCAAGTCTCCACCTGCCCAGAGACCTCCACTTTCTTCACCGCCTATAATGACTCCACCTTTTAAAATTTCCTCTGCTATGTATTTGAACCCTACAGGAGTGGTGATAAGCTCCAGATTATATTTTGAACATATTTTATCCACTATAGAGGAAAGATTTACTGACTTCACCACTTTACCTTTCATTTTCTTTCTAGTGGCTAAATACCATAAAACTATAGCGTAAATATGATGTGAGCTAATATAATTTCCGTTCTCTCCCAGGACGGCAATTCTATCCCCGTCGCCGTCCAGACAAATAGCCAATTTACATTTTTTATCCTTAAGGATACTTACAGCTTCAGCAAGATTATCTCCAATAGGCTCGGGGTTTATACCTCCAAAAGCCGGATTTAGAGCTGAATGTATTTCCATAAGATTTTTAGGATTGAATGTTTCGATAATGCTTCTATATATACCCCGTGCTGCTCCATACATTGGCTCCAGCAGCAGACCAAAGTCAAAACCTTTTATAACATCCCTATTTACCTGACCGAGAATATTTTGCCGGTAGCTGGATATAAAATCAACTTTTTTAATATTGTTGCCGTTAGTGCTCTTAGAATATAAAAAATCCCTGTAATTTGCAGTATTTTTAAATACTTCACTGATTTCATCTTCAATCTTCATTATTATGTCCATAGCAGCCGAGCCGCCAAAAGGGCCCTTAATTTTATAACCATTGTAATAATAAGGGTTATGACTTGCAGTAATCATAATCCCCAGGTCAGCTTTCCTTTCAAGCACAGCATAAGAAAGAATAGGTGTTGGAATAATCCTATCAGAAAAGTAGACGTTAATATCGTTCAGTCTAAAGATCTCTGCAGCTGCTTGAGCGAACCTCTCGGAAAGAAATCTGGTATCATATCCTAATACCACACATGGTTTCCGGCTGTCTCCTACTTTTTTCTTAAGGTAATTGCTCACCCCCTGGGAAACGGCTTTTACTTTTTCGAAAGTGAACTGGTCAGCTATTATATCTCTCCAGCCATCAGTTCCGAATTTTATCATTGTTTTTTCCATTAAGTATAACTTCTCCAGTAATCAATTATTACATTTGTTTTTTTAAATAATTATAATCATATTCAACCATAATTTTTACCAGCTCGTTAAAATTAACCTTTGTTTTCCACCCCAGCTTTTTTTCGGCTTTGGAAGAATCTCCCACCAGAAGATCCACATCAACAGGCCGGATAAAACTTTTATCAATTTTTACATACTTCCCCCAGTCAAGATCCAGGCACTGGAAAGAAGCCTCGACCCACTCCTTTACTGAATGTGTCTCTCCTGTACTTATAACATAATCTTCCGGGGTATCCTGTTGAAGCATCAACCACATTGCTTCAATATAATCTTTTGCATATCCCCAATCCCTTTTTGCATCTAAATTTCCCATATAGAGACTATCTGCTAACCCCAATTTTATTTTAGCTGCACCATAAGTCACTTTCTTGGTAACAAACTCCAGACCCCGTCTGGGGGATTCATGGTTAAAAAGTATACCACTACAGGCAAACATATCATAACTCTCCCTATAATTTACAGTCATGTAATGACCGTAAACCTTTGCCACTCCGTAAGGACTGCAGGGATAAAATGGTGTCTTCTCATTCTGGGGAATCTCTCTCACTTTTCCAAACATCTCCGAACTGGAAGCCTGGTAAAATTTTACATTCTTATTCATATGTCTCGCCGCTTCCAGCATCCTGGTTACTCCCAACCCTGTAAATTCACCGGTGAGCACTGGCTGTTTCCAGGATATAGGTACAAATGACATAGCACCAAGGTTATATATCTCATCAGGTCTAGATTCTTTTATTGCATCTATTATAGATAACTGGTCCAATAGATCAGCCTGGACAAATTTCAACTTATCCCTTATATGCTCTATTCTGTTAAAGTTCTCAACTGATGACCGCCTTACCATCCCATAAACTTCATACCCCTTGTCCAGTAAGAACTCAGCCAGATAAGAGCCGTCCTGACCGGTAACTCCCGTAACAAGTGCTCTCACTATTATCTCCCCTCTTAAAATTTTTAAAAAGAATTTTATTATAAAAATTAAAGTTTAAAAAGTAATTTGCCCCTCAGGGATATTGGAATTTACATTAATCTTAATGCCATCCTTTAAAACATTATTCTTTTCAATTTTACTGTTATCTCCAATTACAGAGTAACCTTCGACACTTACATTCTGGCCAATCACTACATTATTTGAAATTACAGATTTCTTTATAAGACAATTCTTTTCAATTTTACAATTGTTAAAAATTATGCTTTCAGAAATTTCAGTTCCTTTAGAGACAAAACAGTCATTTCCAATTACCGTAAGCGGCATTATTTTAGCACCCTTCTCTATCTCGGTTCTCTCACCAATAACAATCGGCCCGGAGACAAAATTATTTTTAAAATACTTTGAACCTTTTCCTATATATATATTTTCCAGCATCTCTTTATATGGAAATTTAAAATTTACCTTCTTATTTAAAATATCATAATGAGCCTCCAGATACTTTTGAGGAGTTCCGACATCCAGCCAGTAGGAGTCTGAAACATATCCATAAATCTTATATCCTTCACATAAAGCCCTGGGGAAAAGTCCTCTTTCGAAAGAATAATTTTCACCTTCCGGCGCTAACTTCATCACATATGGTTCGATAATATACATCCCTGCATTAATTAAATTAGTAGTAATTTCTTCCTGGCTTGGCTTCTCCAGAAATTGCTTAACCTTCCCCTCATTATCGATAGGTACCAGTCCATAAGATGTAGGATCTTCAACAGGAGTCAGTGATATAGTTATATCTGCTTTTTTCCTCTTATGAAAAACTATCATATCAGTCAAATCCAGTGAAGAAAGAATATCACCATTGAATACCATAAAACGTTCGCCGCCTAAATATTTCTCTACATTTTTTACTCCTCCGCATGTACCCAGCGGTTTTTCTTCCTTAACATAGGTTAGTTTTAATCCAAACTTACTGCCATCTCCAAAATAATTTTTAAAATTTTCCGGAAGGTGTCCGGTAGAAAAGATTATATCTTTAATCCCGTGAGATTTAAGCCAGAAAATAAAATTTTCCATGAAAGGCTTATTTATAAGCGGCAGCATTGGTTTTGGATTTAAAAAGGTAATTGGACGTAATCTTGTTCCCTCTCCACCAACTAATATTACTGCTTTCAATCTAACTCCTTTTCACCTTTAATTTAGACCTATAATCCAGCATTCTGCCTCCAGTAATTGAGGATATCCTTAAGTGATGTTTTGATAGAATACTCGGGAGCCCAGCCAGTCCGGGCTTTTAATTTGCTGTTATCTCCATACATAATTTTAACATCAATTGCTCTGAACTTGCTCCTATCAATCTTCACTTTAATATCTGACCTTGTGCTTAATGATATAAGAATATCAAGCAAATCTGAAATCTTCTGCTTTTTGCCTGAGCAAACATTATAAACCTGGCCCTCACTTCCCTTATTTATTATATAATTGTATGCTTTAACTGCATCGCGCACGTCTAAAAAATCCCGCTGAGACTGGAGATTGCCAACACTTATTACCGGATCCTGACTGCCACTCTCTATCAGAGCTATCTGCCTGGCAAAATCTGAAGTAACAAATCTTTCTGACTGGCCCGGGCCAATATGGTTAAATGACCTGCTTATATATACCGGGAGTTTGTATGCGCTATAATAAACAGAAGAGAAAAAATCCAGAGCTGATTTACTAATAGCATATGGATTTTGAGGATAAATCCTGAAATTTTCATCAATTGCTTTATCTTCACTATCAATTTCTCCATATTCTTCAGCAGTACATACCATAAGAATCCTGCAGCAGGGACAAAAAATCTTAAGGCCCTCCAGGATATTTATTCCTCCAAAAACATTAATCCTGAAAGTTTCTACAGGATTCTCCCATGAATAACTAACCGAGCTCTGTGCTGCAAGATGATAGACATGCTGCGGTTTGAATTTTTTTATAATACTGAAAATCCTTTGCCTATCGGTTAAGTCTGCTTCTAACAGCTTTATTCTGCTAGAGGAATTACCTGAATTAAAATTTTTAAAATTAAGGTCAATTCCTAGAATTTCATGATTATCTTCCGTTGTCAGATATGTTGTAAGATGCCTGCCGGCAAATCCTGCAATGCCTGTTATCAAAATTCTCAAAAGCGTATTCTCCCTCGTAACTATTTTTACTTTAGTGATTATTTTAGTATAAAATCTTAAATATAAAAAACCTAAACCCTATTAAATGTCTATAAAGTCACATTATCTTTGTCCTGAAAAAGGACTTTTTATAATAGTAAGGAACAATCTGAACCCAAGAGTCAGCAACAGCAGTGGTATTAGAATAATTTTCCAACTCCTTCTATAATTTTTCCAGAAAAAATAAAATACACTTTTTTGCATTCTGAAACTTGCTTTAATTTCCCCGCTGCCGCTGCTGCCTGCAATATGATGCATTATTTCAGCTTCAGGATAGTAATACACTTCCCAATTCTTTTGCCACATCCTATAACAAATATCCAAATCCTCAACATACATAAAATAATTTTCATCAAGAATCCCTGTATCTTCTAAAGCTTTTCTTCTTATAATCATACAGGACCCTGAAACCCAGTCGACTTTAAAAGGATTATCCCTGCCGATGTCAGCAAGTTTATATTTTTTTGAAAAAGGGTTATCAGGAAAGATATTTGTAAGTATGGTATGAGCAGCAGCATTGAATACGGAAGGAAATCTTCTGCAGGAGAACTGAATGGTTCCATCACTATTAACTATTTTTGGTCCCGCTATTCCAACTTCAGGATTTTTTTCCATGAATTCCACTAAACTATCAAGTGACTTTTTGTAAACCATGCAATCACTATTTATCAGAAGCACATATTTTGAACGGGACTTTTCTATAGCTCTATTATTAGCCGCGGCAAATCCAATATTCCTGTTATTTGAGATTAAGATTATTTCTGGATAATTCCTTTTTACAAATTCATCAGTGCCGTCACCGGAGGCATTATCAACAACTATAATTTCATGCCCTACTCCAGGTGGGCTTGATAATATAGAATTCAGGCATTCCCTTAAAAAATTTAAACTATTGTAACTTACAGTGCTTATGGTTAAATCTTTAATTTCTTTATCTTTATTAAAATCTGACATT
>JAHIPJ010000093.1 GCA_018894445.1 Actinomycetota bacterium | reverse complement strand
TGGCAGCATCAGCTTCTACCAACTGCTCAACAACCTTTGTGCCCAAATCACCAACCACTGTACTCTGCTTGTTGTGATAGGCAGTTATTGTTGCTTTAAACTTCTCTTTTGCTAATTCAAAATGTTTCTGAAAATCTCCCATTTTTCATCCTTCCATCTTTCGTTATTGTAACGAAGCAGGAATATTTAAACTTTACGCCATCGCTCATCTAATCCTGCTCAGATAATCTACAGCAATTAATATAGAAAGAATAGCTAAACACTTTTTTTGAAATTATAGATTCCATTTTCCTTTATAAAGATACTGCCGCAATTTCTGCATTTAATTTTATTTTTATCAAAAAAAAGGGAATCCTTTCCGCAGGAGGTGCAGATTAAAATATCTTCCAAAACCACTTTCTTGTTACCGGCAGTACCTTCAGGCTCCGGCCCACTTAAAACACTTTTTAAAAAAACACTTGGTCCAAAAAGGGCAAAGGAAAAGAATTTCTGATAAATTTTTTCAAGGAATATAAGGGTCTTTGTACCCGGAAATTTCTTTAAAAGACTGAGCCTGAAGTTAGATACACTTATTAATTTTTTTACTGTAAAGTTCCTTCTTTTTAGTAAGTTCACTATATGCTTCGGGTGAAAATTCAGTATGGTCTCTCCTATCTGGGAAGGTATTAAATTAAACGGAGATGTATCCATCCTGCCAGTAGTAAACCTTAATATATTTTTAAGATTCCTTTTACTGGCAAACTCCAGAAAATAAAGCCCCCTATCCCGTAGTATTCTTGCAACTTCATTAAAATACTTTTCAGGATTATCAAGATGATGCATCACCCTGACGGTAAGTATTACATCTGCACAATTAGATTTTACTGGAAGAGAAGCCGCATCAGCAGCAATAAAATGTATGGTTGAAAGCTTTTCGGGGTCATTTTTTAAAAAGGTTTCTATCTTGTTTTTAGCATCCCTTAAATTTTTAATCGAATAGTCAATCAGCACTATAGTCCCGAAATCTTTATATTCATTAAACAGCCTGCCATAACCGCAACCGATATCAAAAAATAACTTATTATCCCTATCAACTCCGCCCAGCAGTCTTCTTAAAGCCAGTCTTTCAGCTCTATCTTCGTATAGTCTTTTATTATCTTCCCAGAACTGGCTGTAATCATAACTTTCGTAATCTGATTTTCTAAATCCCATTCTTCGATACCCTTCTATCTTTCCAGACATAATCTGAATAATTATACTATAATTAATATGAAATAATTATAGCCATAAAAGAAAGCCTCTAATATTAGAGGCTTTCTTTTACTTCGACTAAATAAGGTTTAAACCCTTTAACCCTATGCAGTTTTTGACTTAACTTTATCTTTTTTTAAACTACTGCCTTCTTCTGTTTCTATGACATCTTTCTCCAGAATTTTTATCTGGTTAAATTCCAGGCTTGCTGCTACCACATCGGCGGTGATATTAGTAATATTGTATTTCTTTCCTTCTTTGCTTTCCCAGCTCCTTAAGTTAAGGTGACCGCTTAATATAACCCGGTCCCCTTTTTTCAATGCAGCAGCACAATTTTCAGCAAGATTGTTCCAGGTGGTGACATTAAAAAAATCCACCGTCTCGGACTCTTTACCATTTTTATCAGTCCACTTCTTATTCACGGCAAGCCCCATCTCGGTAATAGCTATTCCTTCGTTTGTATATTTTATTTCAGGATCCCGTGTTAGATTTCCAAGTAAATATATATTATTCACGTAATTCATAAATCCTCCTATCTTTATAAAATATTAGTAACTGAACTTATACGTATTGCAGTAGTTAAATTGCCCGTCCCATGGATATATGACTTTAGCTTTAGAGGTTGACCTGACGCTGCAGTATTTTGAAATAAATTTATCTACCAGAATAAAATCAAGTTTCCTTTCCACAGTAACCAGCACCTCATCATAGTCATATCTGCATTCAACAAGAATACAGTTATTTCTACGGACCACCTCTTCGGCAATTTTATTGCAATCCGGATTCTCAAAAAATAACAAATTTTGCGCAACAGCCAGCGAAGCAGCATCTGAAGCATTCTTTGTTTCCTCTCTTGCTATAAAAATCTGGCAGAGGTCAAAAATAAGCAAGAATAAAACCGTAAATATTACTACCACAGCTAACGTTAAAAAAGAAATATTCCCTTTATTTTGCTCTTTTAGATTCTCTAGTAGCATTCCATCCTCATATTGCTTTTGGCTTTTATTAAAACATCCCTTCCCGTAAATATTTCCAGTAAGCGGGCAATACCTGTGCATTTATAAGAAAGAGCCACTTCAACCATATCTCCAACTCTTCTGGAAGAACTATTGCCCGGAGTAATTTGTATATCAAGCCTATCCTGGTCAAGGCTTGAACAGACTTCCCTTATGCATCTGTAAGCTTCCTGGCTGGAATTGGTAGTGGCAACTACTCTTGCTCCCTCACGGGCTGCCTGTTCCAATATATTTTTCTGATAAACCAGTAAACCAAAATGGGAAACAGTTAAAATTATTAAAATCAGAAAAGGAATAACAAGAGTAAATTCCAGTGAGGCCTGGCCTTTTGACCTACCGGTTAATATTCTTAAAGTTTTTTTATCTTTATTTATTCCTGACATAATTTTTAAAATAAAACTGTTTCCCATTTTTTCTATTTGCAGAGAGTGGCACTCCACAGAGCAAGCCCTGCGGCTTCTGCTTAGTTTACTAAGCATTCTTTTTCCTGCTTCAATGTCGAAGGCAACCCTTCAACTCCACAGGCGTCAATTCCGCTGTGCCCCAGCGTATTTTTTACCGATTCATCCCCACTGCAAGCAGACGGGGTTTTCTCGGCAACTCTTGAATAACTCGCGTTTCAAGGATTTTTTAAACCATAGAAGCTATCTTATTAAATACCTTTGCAATAACATCTATTATGAGAGGCTTTCCAACTACAATTAAAATTGCGCTTATTATCCCTGCAATTACTGTAACTAATGCATACTCAAGAGTAGATTGACCTTTCTGGCACCAGAATTTAATTCTGGCACCTTTCTTTTTTAGTTTTATGTTGCTCACCTCCTCCCGTAAAAATTAGAATTAAATATAAGACTGCCCACCTCCTTTCTAAAATTATTATGCTATTGTGCATATACCCATTTAATTATATTACCAATTTACCACATTTATTCAAATGTGTAAATACATAAATTTATATTTTTAATGAGTTTGCTTAGAAATTCCGTGTTTTAAGATATTTTATTAATTTAAGATTAAAAAATCAGAACTGCAGAATATTTCCACCTATCGAAAATATAAGCGGTCCTCCTACCAGTATTATAAAAGCTGGCAGAATTAGAAAGACCAGCGGAAATAAAGTTAGTATGGTTATCCTCCTGGTTTTTCTTTCAATATCCTGATACGCCTCAAACTTCATATGTTTTGATTTCTGTTTTAATATTTCATTTATTGAAGAACCATACTTTTCTGCCTGAATTAAAAGAAAAATAAAATTTTTAAAATCCTCTGAACTGCTTTTATCTATTAAATTCCTGTAAGCTTCAAACTTCCCTATACCAATATCTACATCTTTTATAAAATTTGAAAACTCTGCACAAATGCTCCCCCTGTATTTTTCAATTACAATTTTTATGGCATTATAAATATTTTGCCCTGATAATGTAGCTACTGATAATAGATCAATAACATAAGGTAAATCTTTATCTATTTCTTTTTGTCTTCTATACCTAAAACTCCGGAGCAGTAGATTCGGAATAAAATAGCCTGCCGCTCCTCCTTTGATACTTAAAACAACCGAGTTTATTAGATTATTGCCAACAAGACCGCCTGCAATCATAAATAAAACAAATAAAATTGCCTTGTATCCTATAAGAGATTCCAGAGTAAGAGATATTTTATTTTCAAATTCCAATAATTTTAAAAGCTCCGTATTTTCTTTTTTGATTTTAAACCAGTACTTCCCAATTAGGAGCCTTCCAATTTTATGAGAAATAGAATTCATTTTATTTACAAATCCATCAACAATCTTTTTCCTTTTGGGATGATTTCTAATTTTTCCGGCCTGGTAATAACATTTAATTTTAATAAGATAAAATATGCCTGAACATAGAAATAAGTAATATGAGAATACGATTAAATATATAAACATACTTTAAACCTGATCACTTTCCATTACTTATGATTTTCTTCATTACTATCACTCCAGCAATTTCCAGAACTCCGCCTATAAAAAGTAAAATAACTCCAGGACTGGTAGAAAAAAAATCCACTACGGTTTTATTCATAAAAATATATAGTAAAACCAGAACTATAATAGGAAATATAGAGATAATATTCCCGGAATATCTGCTTTGCAGGCTCATTGTCTTTATTTGTGACTTTAATTTCAGGTTATGGCGCATGCTATCAGCTATATTATCAAGTATAGATATCAAATCCCCTCCTATTTTGTTATTGATCTTTAAAGAACTGACAAGGAGATTAGCTTCCCTGCTTCTGCATTTTTCTGAAAATCTATCCAGAGCCTCATCAAGAGTAGAGTTAAGCTCCAGTTCATTTGCCGCTTCCAGCAAATGGGTGCTGAGAGGATCTTTAAACCAATTAGCAGAATCTTTAAATATACTTCTCACTGTCTTCCCTGCTCTTAATAGCACTGTCATATTACTTATAAATTCAATCAGTTGACTGTGAAGAAGTTCCTTCCTTTTCTCTTCAAACCCGTTTAGCAGGTCCAGAATATAAATTTCCAGACATAAACCAACAAACAAACTAAAAATAAAATTTCTAGATAATAAATAAAAAACCAGGGTTAGGACAATAAATATAAATAATGACAGTATCCTTCTACCAGTCCCATATATATTAATAAGAAATTTTATTACTTTAGACTCTCTGTAATTTCTATTTTCATATGATATTTTTGTTTTTAGGCTAAATACAGAAACTGCTTTTTTCAACCCATAAAGCAAGGATATTATTGTCAGAACTGAAACAGTAGAAATTAATATTTCATCCCAGATTTTCATCTTTATAATTAAAATTAAGTCCCCGACTTTTTATTTTATCCATAAATGTTGGTGTGTAGCCGGTATAAACAATATCACCTCTGCAGGACTCGTTATGCTCATTATCATTTATCCCGGTATCTTCTGTCCTGTATTTAAAAATATCTTTTACTTCTAAAACTGTATTGTTTCCAATAAATTCATTTTTGTTTATTAACTCACTTACTTCTAGCAAAATCCTTCTGCCATTTTTTAGTTTTCCTAAATGAATAATCATATCTATCGAAGATGCAATCATTCTCCTTGCAGTGGAAGGATTTGAGTTCAGACTTGACATCAGTATCATTGTCTCCAATCTTGTGACCAGATCTTTTGGTGAATTAGAATGAACAGTAGTCATAGAACCACTGTGACCTGTATTCATAGCCTGGAGAACATCCACAGCTTCTGCTCCCCTGATCTCGCCTACTATAATTCTATCCGGCCTCATCCTCAGGGAATTTCTGACCAGATCCCTGATGGTTATCTCTCCCTTCCCCTCAAGATTTGGAGGCCTGCTTTCAAGTTTAACTATATGGGGTAAATTTAAATTTAATTCCAGTGTTTCTTCAATAGTTACAATTCTCTCATCCGGCTGTATAAAATTAGAAATAATATTTAAAAAAGTTGTCTTACCGGTGGATGTGGCTCCACTGACTATTATATTCAATTTACTTTCCACACAGACTTTAATAAAATCAGCAACTTTTTTATTTATCATGCCTTCCTTTTTTAAACTTTCTATATCCATAATGTTTTTTTTAAATTTTCTTATAGTAACCACTACATCATTTATGGTTATCGGGTTTAAAACCACATTAATTCTTGACCCATTCTTAAGTCTTGCATCCACCATTGGAGAACTCTCATCCACCCTTAAGCCCAAAGGACTTAATATTTTATCAATCATGTTTCTGATATGATTATTATCTCTAAAAATAATTTCCGTTTTCCTGATAGCATCATCTTCTTCAATATAAACTTCGTTAAAATTGTTAATCATAATCTCAGTTATTCTGTCATCACTTATAAGGAAGCTGACCGGTCCGAAACTAAAACTATCTTCATAGATCTCTCTTACCATTCTGCAAATTTCTTTTTGACTGATTATAATTTTTTCTTCCTCTACTATTTCCCTCAAATAATTATCAATTCTTTTTAGCCCTGCCTCGGGTAAAAGTTTACCAAGATCAACCGCTTTAATCTTTTTTAATATTTTCTTGCTTAAATAATTTGATATGTCAATATCGCCGTAAGTTGAGCTCATTCTACCTCCTTGGCGCGAAGACCCCATCCTTTGGGTCGGGGAGGAAACGCCTTTTTTCTGTTAATAATGTTTTAAAGGTCTCTAATAATTTTAAATCTTTAACTTTTGCACTCGAAGAAAGTTTATGGCCATTTAACATTCTAATATCAAAGTATCCTGTACTTCTTCTTCCAAAGATAAAGCA
>JAHIPJ010000092.1 GCA_018894445.1 Actinomycetota bacterium | reverse complement strand
TATCTTCAAACTCATTCTTTTTAATGGCACTAATCTCTAAATGCTTTCCTTCTAACTGAATAAAACTAAAGCTACTCGGTAGATTTCCAGATTGATTTTTCAATTGTCGGGTTAATATTTTTGTCTTATGCTGGCTTGTTCTTTGAGAAATACGGGCGCCATCCCAATTACCCTGATGAGGTATAAGGGCATAAGAAAAATTATTTTCTCCTAAACATTGAGCTTCAGGTGTTGGTAGTGAAGGACCAGCATTCTCCCTCCTATATCCTAAATCACCCCGCGATAACCAACCTACACAACGGAGTAAAGTTAAAGCTATGGTATTATTATCAGGTATTATCTCGTACTCAGGCAATCCCTTATTTAATATCGCCAGTCCATACTTACCATTATTAATATCTACAAATCCCAAATTATGAGCAGTTTTATAAGTTTTTTCTTTCCAACCTTCACTATCAGGTACATTAATGAAACGCTTTACTACATCAAAATGTCCATTAGCGTAAACATAATCGGTCTTAATAGCAGTAGGAAACTCAACCCGCAAACGATGATCACAGGCTTTATTATCAAATTTTGTTTTAAATTCTATTCTCTGAATCTCACTATATAATTTTATTTCAGATTCAATAGAACATTCTACCTTCTTATCTTCTCGAGATTTTCTATCAGATTTTAATCCGACTGGCAACAGTATTTTTCCTGATACCTTTAAAGTAGCTTCAGCTGGACCGACATCTTTGGTGCTGATATTATTTAATTGACTAATTACTATCTGGTCATTCAAAGGAGGAGAATAAGTATATTCATCACCCGCATCCCCTCCATCGGTAAACCTATTGCAATTCTTAAAAACTTTATTATTTAACTTATCTACAATTGTTACCGTTCCGTTAGCTTCTTCGGAAATTATTTTATAATATTTATTTTCGATGTAATCTCTGCCAGCTTTTACATCAGTCTCATATTCTTTGGAGATCTTTATATCGTTAATTGCTTTAATGATAAAAGTTTTATAACCACAGGCAGGAATATCTTTAGCTGTAAAAGAAATATCAGCATAATTTACTTTCGTAAATTTAGGGGTATCAAAAGGATAAAAAATAGCCTTATGATCTAAACCGTACCCTTTTAATTGATAAGGAATTCCCCCTCCTTCTATAGTTAAAACCTTCGCGCGATTTAAATTAATCTCTTTAGGAAATTTAACCCTTACCTCTACATTCTCATCTATGAAATAAGGTAGAGGATTGAAGACCACCAGAGCCAACTCATCTTTATTTAAATAATCGATCTTAATCTTTCCTGCAATATAATCTAAATTCTTATTAATTACCTCTTGGGCAATCTGTCGAGACCAATCAAAGCGGGTCATCATCTCTTTATGTACCTGATCTATACTACAACCACAGATGCTATCATGAGGGTGATTTTTTAATAGCCATTCCCAGCTCGTCCAGATTAAATTCTGAGGATAATCTTTACCCATCAGCCAAGCCAGAGAGGCAGTCGGTTCAGCCCAATTTTCTAAAAGGGTTTCACATCTTTCATTAGCCTGTTTGATATACATCCTGGATGAATATACACTCTGTAAAATTGGAGCACCTTTAGCCGACCTAAATTCACCGGTAACTTTATTAAGATTGGGCTTTATAGTCTCTTTAGCATAATCTATATATTCTTTTAAGTTCCCTTGTTTTATCTCAATATCTGTAAAAGATTTATTTAACTCTTTTACTAAACGGGGGATATGGGGTTGAGCTTCTAAATGATCAACACCATTTAATAATAATAATGATTTTGAGGTCTCTCGAGATAATAAATCTTCAATTGACTCTTTTATTAAATTATAAGCCTGGTCTACATTCTCAGGTAAACTCATAGCATTACAATAACCGACCTTGGGTAGATGAACAGCAAAAAGTTCTGTTCCATCAGGACCTTGCCAGATAAATTCATTCCCTTGGCTCTGATCATATTCTATACCCCTCCAAAAAATAATATTATCAATTCCAAAACCCCTTAAAATTTGAGGCATCTGGGATATATGGCCAAAAGGGTCAGGTATATAACCGATCTTCATTATCCTGCCGAACTCAGAGGCAATTTTATGACCCAAAAGTAGGTTTCTTACAATTGATTCTGCACTCACCAGAAATTCATCAGGGAGAACATACCAGGGGCCGACATGAATCCTGCCTTCAGTGATATATTTTTTTAGAACTTCCCTTTTTTCAGGATGGACTTCCAGGTAATCTTCCAGAACAATGGTCTGACCATCCAGGGTAAAATCACTAAATGCTTTATCTTTTTCTAAAATATCAACTAAATTATTTATGAGATCAAT
>JAHIPJ010000091.1 GCA_018894445.1 Actinomycetota bacterium | reverse complement strand
TAAATAATTCTTCACATTCACCTAATAGCCGGGCGGAGGAAAACGCTGGCAGAATTTCAGATATGAGTACTTCTAAAATGATTTATTTACCTCTGAAGATAGTTTGAGTGATGGTAATTGGCTCCCCGGACTGGTCAATGTTGATAACATCAGTAAATATGATTTTTTAAATAAATAGGACATTCATTATTTTGTGTTAAATACTTAATCTTCATAGCCAAATATATGCGTTAGGAAAAAGCTCTTGACAAGATCTACAAAACATTATATAGTAGGTAGGGTAGGGTATCTATATTAAGGAGACAACAGCTATGTCTTTTAAGTTTACTTTATATATTCCAAAAGATTGCAAGGATAGTGAGGGTGTTAAGAAAACTTGGGAAGTACTGAGAAAGATTGGGTCTCTTTATAATATAAAAATTAATAAGCAAATTATTAATAAAGAAAAAGAATGGGAACTTAAGTCACAAATTCTCTGGTTTTTAGCAGTTTATAAAAGGATAAAAATTAAACAAACTAGAAAAGCTAAATCTCTTTATCCTCAACTTGTCATTTTTGCTGGTAATAAACCATTTTCTTTCTATCCTCAGTCTTACGGAAAAGATGAAATAACAATAGAACAATTTTTAGAGGGGCTATTAAAGGGAAATGTTTGTTGTCTTCATGATAAAGAAGAATTAGAAAAGCATCTAAGTCAAAGTAGAAGAGAAACAGAAATCTAAAGGAAATAAATTTATGACGGAAAAAGAAGTAAACCAGTTATTAGAAAAAGGGGAAACCCATAAGGTTGAATATAAACCATCACTGTCTGATACAGACAGAATCATAGAAGTAGTCTGCTCCTTCGCCAATGCTGAAGGTGGTGTAGTCTTGATTGGAGTTAAGGATCAAAAAGAAAGAATAAAAGACCGGATTATTGGGATTACCATAGGGAAGGACACTATTGGAAGGGTGGTAAATAAAATCACAGATAAAACTGATCCACCAATATATCCAAATATAGAAGTTGTTAAAATCTTTGGGAAAAATATTGTTGTGATAGAGGTAACCAAAGGAAGAGATAAACCATATACCGCCTCTGGCAGACCCTTTATAAGAATTGGTGATGTAACAAAGCAGATGAAGAGGTCTGAGTATGAAAGGATGCTTATCGAAAAGAATAAAGATAAACTACGCTTTGATACTCAGATTTGTGATGGAGCAAACTGGAAAGATATTGATGAGAAAAAGGCAAGATGGTTCTTAAGAAAAGCAAAGACTGAAAGAGGATTAGATATAGATGATAGCCTACCTGTAAAGGAAGTATTGATTCGATTAAAATTGACAGTAGATGGAAAATTAACCAATACAGCTATCTTATTATTTGGGAAAAGACCACAAGATTTCTTTGAGCAATCTGAGATCAAGTGTATTAGGTTTAAAGGGACAGATGTTACCGGCAAAATGCTTGATTTGAAGCCAATTAGAAACAATATAATAGATGCGGTAATAGATACAGAAAAATTTATTTTCGACCACATCAGTATGTCTGCTTGGATTGAGGAAGGTAAGATAGAGAGACAAGAAAAGTGGGAATATCCACCAAAGGCTATTAGAGAGGCTTTGGTTAACGCAATAGTTCATAGAGATTATGAGTCTACATCTAAGGTGCAGGTTAGAATATTTGACGACCGTATAGAATTTTGGAATCCAGGCAGACTGCCTGAAGGGTGGACTGTTGAGACATTAAAAAAGAGGCACGAGTCTATCCCATGGAACCCACTTATAGCAAAACAGTTCTTCTTGATTAAATATATAGAGGAAGTTGGTACAGGAACGAATAAGATAGTTGAGTGGTGTTTTGATTGGGGATTACCAGAACCCGAATTTGAATTTACGGGCACAAGTTTAGCACTTACCTTTAGAAAGTCTAAACTTACCGAGGAATATATTGAAAGATTAGGTTTAAATAAGAGACAGATGAAAACAATAAAATATTTAAAAGAACATAATCATATCGGCAATAAGGAATACAGAGAGATAAATACAATTGGAAAGGTCATTGCAGTAAAAGAATTGAATCAAATGGTAGAAAAAGGCATACTGAAGATTGTTGGTAAAGGTAGAGCTTTAAGATACGAATTGAACGATTAGTGAACAATTGGTGAACGATAATCATTTATGGGTGGTATGTTTGGGTAAAGGCAGGAAAACTCTGTGTGTTTAAGAAAAATTGTGCAGTTTGGCTCCCCGAGTAGGACTTGAACCTACAACCCTTCGGTTAACAGCCGAATGCTCTACCATTGAGCTATCGGGGAATAGCGATGACACGATATGGTATTATAGTATATAAGAAGTTTATTTCAAGGTCTAACTTGATACAAAATCAAATAACTCTGCTTTAAAATATCTACAGGATAAATTATAACTTTTATTAATGCTCGAGAAAATCTCTTAAAACTCCGCTTCTGTTTGGATGTCTCAGCTTTCCTAGAGTCTTGGATTCTATCTGTCTGATTCTTTCCCTGGTAACGCCAAATTCCCTGCCCACTTCTTCCAGAGTTCGGGGATAACCATCCTGCAGTCCGAATCTCAGCTGGATAACTTTTCTTTCCCTATCATTTAATGTATTTAAAACCTCTTGAAGCTGTTCCTGGAGCATGGTGAAAGAGGCTGCATCAGAAGGCGCTTCAACTTCCGAATCCTCTATGAAATCCCCCAGATGGCTATCCTCTTCTTCTCCTATAGGAGTCTCAAGAGATACCGGCTCCTGGGATATTTTCATGACCTCTCTTACCTTCTCAGCAGAAAATTTTATTTTCCTTGCAATCTCTTCCGGGGTAGGCTCTCTTCCAAATTTCTGCAGAAGCTGTCTCTGTGTTCTTATTAATTTGTTTATTGTTTCTACCATATGCACAGGTATTCTTATGGTCCTTGCCTGATCGGCTATGGCTCTTGTTATGGCCTGCCTGATCCACCAGGTGGCATAAGTAGAAAATTTATAACCCTTTTTATAATCAAATTTCTCTACCGCTCTTATAAGTCCCAGATTGCCTTCCTGTATCAAATCTAAAAAGAGCATTCCCCTGCCCACATATTTTTTGGCAATGCTTACCACAAGCCTTAAATTAGCTTCGACCAGCATCCTTTTAGCTTTCATATCGCCTGCTTCAATCTTCTTGGCAAGATGAACTTCTTCAAAAGCGGTCAGAAGTCTTACCTTTCCAATTTCTTTAAGGTACATCCTGACCGGGTCATTTGTAGGAGATTTTATGGTTAAATCCAGTTTTTTAGTAAAAATTTCCTCTTCACTTTTTTTACCCGGGCTTTTACTGTCAATGTCATCATCTTCTTCACTTACAATCTCTATTCCCAGATTCTGAATGACCTCATAAATATTTTCAATTTGCTCTTTGGACAGTTCTATATCTGAAAGGGTTTCAGCAATTTCTTCAGTAGTCAGAAGCCCATCAGCTTTACCTTTGCTGATCAGCATTTTCACTTCTTCTAACTTAAACTCTGATCCTTCCTTCATGTTAAATTCACCTCTAAACTTAAAGTATTCTCAAATTCATTTTATCTTTTTCCAGTTCTATTAATCTCCGGTACAGTTCATCATACTTACTGGCTGCCTCTTCATTTTTTATAGCACTGCCCGCATTTTTATTTTTCTCATATTCTATCATCTTTTTCCTGATATTCTCAATTTCTTCAGAAATACGGATTCCTTTTAAATTATTGATGATTTCGTTACTTACCAAACTAATATTCTTGTTCTTAAAATGTGACTCGCTAAATAAAATATAATTATATAATTTTTTCACATCTTCATTTTCTATTGCCCCTGACGTAATTTTAAAAGGAAAGTTTACCTTTTTATTATCCTCTCTTGCTCTTGAAATCTCATCTCTTATAATCAGATAAAGTTGTCTGGTATCCTCAAATCTAAAATAATCAGGACCCAGACTTAAAAGTTCGTCAATCTTGTCTCCCAGCCCATTTATTATCAGTTTTAATGCCTCTACTTCTATTCTTTTTAAGGGAATGATATTTTCGCTTCCAGTCTCTTTTTCCCCGATATCGTAATCTTTATTCCAGTGTACGGCCCTATTTTTATGATCATACTTTTTCTTTAACATCTCTTCCAGAAGCAGGTTTTCCTCAAGATTCAACTTTTCAGCCACACTCTTTATACACTCCCCTTGAATAATGCTTGAAGAAAGAGTGGAAATAAACCTTATGAGATGATCACTTGCTTTCAGTTTACCGGCCAGGCTGCTAATATTATATTTTTTTATAATTGCATCAATTGTAAAATCAATAATGCTTACAGCATTTTCAATCTTTGCTGCAAAGATTTCTTTGCCATTTTTAAATATAAAATCAGCAGGATCATAGCCTTCTTCAAGTATCGCCACGCTGATATTTAAATTATTTTCATAATACAGATCAAGCTGCTCATTATACTCTCTTAATCTTTCAATTCCCTTAAGGGAAGCATTCATACCGGCTGTATCACTGTCAAAAACCAGCACAATATTTTTTGTAAACCGCCCTAAAAGCTTTATCTGGTCTGAAGTAAGGGCAGTGCCCAGACTGGCAACCACATTTTTTATCCCGGACTGATACAGGGCCATTACATCAGTATACCCTTCAACTATAAGCACTTCATCTTCTTTGACAATATGATTTTTGGCCTGAAAAATTCTATATATATTTTTACCTTTAGAATAAAGCCTGGTCTCCGGAGTGTTTATATACTTTGCTTTCTGACCGCCAGTTTTACCAGCATCCGAGATAACTCTTCCTCCAAAACCTATTGTTTTCCCGACTATATCTTCAATGGGAAACATTATCCTGCCTCTGAACCGGTCGTATATCTCACCTGAACCTCTATTGCTTTTAATAGCCAGTCCGCACTCTATCACTTCTTCAGGCTTGTACTCTCTTTTTTTAGCAAAATTTGCAAAATTATCCCAGCTGTCCAGGCTGAACCCAACTTCAAATTCCTTCAACGTCTTTTCGTCAAAACCTCTATTCTTTAAATAATTTAAAGAAGGCAAACACTTTTTGCTGTTAAAAAGTATGAAATTAAAATACTTTTTAGCAAGCTCATTTAATTCTACCAGCCTGTTTTTTAATTTCGATGACTCTTTAGAACCACTGTAATTATACTTTAAATTGTAGCCAATCTTTTTTGCCAGAAATTCAACAGCTTCTATAAACTCCATATTTTCAATCTTCTCTATAAAGCTTATTAAATCGCCACCTTCTCCACACCCAAAACAATGATAAAGCTGCTTTGAAGTATCAACAGTAAATGATGGAGTTTTTTCCTTATGGAAAGGACAGAGTCCGGTATAATTCCTGCCAGTTTTTTTAAGCTTCACATAATTTGAGACAACACTATAAATATCCGCTTTAGATTTTAATTCCTCTACTCCGCCCTCTTTTAAACTTCTGCTCATTTCTCTTCTAAACACTAAAATATAATAATTAATATATGTGGCAAAACTTCCGGGAAATAAAAAAACAAATTATTCTAATTGCATAAATGAAATAAACTTATGTTTATTTTACCTCTAATATATTTTTTATTAGATTGGTTATTTCTAAATATTTAGGAAATTTTAATATATTTTTTATTCTTCGCCCTTTATTGCCGCATGCGCAGCAGCCAGCCTGGCAACCGGAACTCTATATGGTGAACAGCTTACATAATCCATCCCTACCATATGACAGAATTCCACTGAACTCGGGTCACCTCCATGTTCACCACAGATACCAATCTTTAAATTTTTTCTTGCTTTCCTTCCCTTTTCCACACCCATTT
>JAHIPJ010000090.1 GCA_018894445.1 Actinomycetota bacterium | reverse complement strand
ATTTTTTCTATTTTTTTAAATAAAGTTTTAAAATCTCTTGTCTGGGAGTAATATTTATAATCTCTCTCAAAATCAAGCAGTATTTTTGATAGGAAAGATTCTCTTTCTATATCTTTACCCAATATAGTTTTAATAGATACTGATTTTTTACCAAAAGGGGCAAGGTCTTCTGTATCCAGGTTTGCATTTATACCAATTCCAATAATTAAATAAATATAGGTGTCTATTTTTTCAACTTCAGTTAAAATACCGCCTAACTTTAATTTTTCATAATAAATATCGTTAGGCCATTTTATGATTGTTTTTATTTTATATTCTGCATCCAGTACAGAAGCGATAGAATAAGCGGCAATCAATGTAACTTCCGGGAGATTTTTTTCTTCAAGTCCGGTTTTAAGTATTATGGTAAACCATAGACCTCCTTCAGGAGATATCCACACTCTTTCCAGTCTGCCTTTGCCTTTTTCCTGAGTTTCAGCCAGCACCACAGTCCCTTCTAAAGGACTATTCTTCAAACCAGATCTTTTCTTTATAAGTTTAGAGGCAAAATTATTGGTGGAGTCTACCTTTTTTAAATAAATGATATTTTTTCCGATATAATCGGTCTCAAGGGACTTTTTATACTTATCTAAATTGAAATTTATCATTTAATATTTAAGGATTTATTCAGTCAACCCATTTTACATTGCTAAAATTATATTTAGTAGCAATTAAAATGACATCAATAATCCACCAGATTCCAAAACCGCCAAATGTTATCAGTTTTAAAATCCCCAGGCCTACATGACCCATTATGAACCTGTCTACGCCAAGCTGTCCAAAAATAATAGACATTACCAGCGCTAAAACCCAGTTTACCTCTTTCAATGTTTGCTCCTTTTTAATAATTTTTTCTATTTTCTAATGAGTAATACTATAC
Organism: Actinomycetota bacterium; assembly: GCA_018894445.1. Classification (GTDB taxonomy): domain Bacteria; phylum Actinomycetota; class Humimicrobiia; order Humimicrobiales; family Humimicrobiaceae; genus Hydromicrobium. The sequence continues at coordinate 9,523 of JAHIPJ010000090.1, read as the reverse complement.
ATTATATAAAAAAAGAAAGAATAGGTAACGAAAAAAAGACGGAATTCTGTATTGCAGCCGGCTATTGAGTCAGAGTGGCGGTTTTTCTATGAAACTATAAAAATATTGCAGCGTCTATCTAAAAAGCTGCAGGGGTTCCATTTTATATTTATCATTAAGGATTTTTTTATATAAAGGAAACAAGTTATGAAAGAAATGAGCAGGAAAGATATTGAAAGTATTATTCCCCACAGAGACCCTTTTCTTTTAATCGATAAAATTATTGAAGTTGAGCCAGGCAAGAGAATTAAAGCAGTAAAATATGTCAGGCAGGAAGAATATTATTTTAAGGGACATTTTCCCTCCAACCCCATTATGCCCGGAGTTCTCATAGTTGAGACTATTGCCCAGGCAGGAGCAGTTTCAGTTCTTATGCTGCCTGAAAATAAAGGAAAACTTGTATTATTTGCCGGTATAGATAAAGCCAGGTTCAGGAGAATAGTAAAGCCTGGCGATGAACTGACGGTAGAGGTGGAGATGGAAAGCTTTAAGAGAAATATTGGTAAGGCAAAGGGAAGGGCAATGGTTGGAAATGATATTGCCTGCACGACGGATATAATGTTTGCTCTGGGCTAGGAAGGATTTCTTTAGTTGAATGGTAAAAACACAAAAAATACTGGGGACTTTAAAAGGATTGCCCTTATGTTTCCGGGTCAGGGTTCGCAGTACCAGAATATGGGGGAAGAATTTTTAGGCGCCAATGGCAAATATAGAAAGTACTTTGAAATTTCAAGTGAGATTGTAGGTAAAGATATATTAAAGATAATTAGCGGCAGCGATAGGGATAATTCACTTGATAATACCCGGTTTAGTCAGATTTCAATTTACACCTTAAGCTGTGCTCTAAATGATTATATAGTAAATGATCTTTTCATAAACATGGAGTGCATCTATACTGTATTGGGACATAGCCTGGGAGAATACAGCGCGATTTATAGCGGCGGCGCTTATAGTTTTGAGCAGGGGGTGAAGCTTGTTGGATACAGGGGAAAAATTATGAGTGAAGCTGACAGGAGTGCAAAAGGAATGATGGCTGCTGTTTTGGGGACAGGGATAAGTATAATTGAAGATGTTCTTGGTGGTTTGAAGGACAGGGTATTTGTTGCCAATTATAATGACTACTTGCAAATAGTGATAAGCGGATGTGAAGACGCAGTTGGGGAAGCGATAAAAGAATTAAAATCAAGAGGGGTAAGAAAGATAATACCGCTTAAAGTCGGCATTGCTTCGCACTCCCCACTAATGAAGGAAGTTTCAGATAAGCTTGGAAGATTTATTGAAGAGAATGTTAAACTTACAGACATGAAATTACCTTTCTTTTCCACCACCGAGGTGGCTTACAGGGATAGGAATGATATTAAAAAGACTTTGACCGGCCAGCTGACCGGTCCCATAAGGTGGGTCGACAGTATTGAGTACCTGCTTGGTAAGGGTGTCGGGATATTTGTAGAAGTTGGTCCCGGGGAAGTTTTATCCGGATTGGTTAGTAGAATTGCACAAAGGAGTGGCAAGGATATTATCATACTTGACACCAACAAAATGGAAGATATTGATAATTTAAAAAATGCATTAAAAAAGGAAGGAATTATAAATGAGGCTTAAAGATAGGGTGGCCATAATAACCGGCGGTGCCAGGGGAATTGGAAAGAAGATTAGTCAGACTTTTTTAAAGGAAGGTGCATCTGTATATATTTTTGATGTCAACCAGGAAGAAGGAGCCAGGACCGTAGGTGAACTCCAGCCGGCTTATGATGGTAAAGTTATTTTTTTCAAAGTGGATATAACCGATGAAAAAAGTGTGGAGCAGTCTATAGAAAAAATTATTGAGGCTGAAGGCAGGATTGATATTCTGGTCAATAATGCCGGAATCACCAGGGATAATCTAATACTCAGGATGAGTCTTGAAGATTGGAAGAAAGTAATTGATATAAACCTGACCGGAGCTTTTATCTGTTCCAAGCATACAGTTAAATATATGGTAAAGAACAGAAGTGGAAAAATAATAAATATATCTTCAATAGTCGGGGTTCACGGGAATGCGGGACAGAGTAATTACTCGTCATCTAAAGCCGGAATAATAGGGCTTACAAAGACCCTTGCCAGAGAACTTGCGGGCAGAAATATTCTGGTTAATGCTATAGCTCCTGGCTATATTGAGACTGAAATGACCAAAAAGTTAAGTGATAAAATAAAGGAAAAATTGATGGAGCAAATTCCTACCGGGAGGCTGGGAAGTGTAGACGATGTTGCAAAGACAGCGCTTTTTCTGGCAAGTGATGACTCCAATTATATAACCGGTACTGTAATAAATCTGGATGGCGGAATGGGTATTTAACAGGCAGAGTGATAACCTTATAGAAAAGGAATTATTGATGGAACAAATGAATAAAGGAAGAAGGGTAGTTGTAACCGGGCTGGGAATAATGTCGCCGTTAGGACTGGAAGTTGACAGATTCTGGGAAAATCTAATTTCCGGAAAATCAGGAGTCAGCAGGATTGACCGGTTTGATGTAGAAAAGATTGCTTCCAGGATAGCTGCACAGATCAGGGATTTCGAGCCTGAAAATTATATGGACTTCAAGCAGGCTAAAAGAATGGATAGATTTTCCCAATTTGCGGTTGCTGCAGCATCAAATGCTATAAAAGACAGCAGCTTTAAGATTGATTCAACGAGTGAAAATGAAGTGGGAGTTTATATAGGAAGCGGAATTGGAGGACTTGCAACTCTGGAGCAGCAGCATGAAAGACTGCTGAGCAGGGGTGCCGATAAAGTAAGCCCTTTCGTTATTCCAATGATGATATCCAATATGGCAGCTGCCCAGGCTTCAATAGCCAGCGGGGCCAAAGGACCGGTAAGTACTACTACCACAGCATGTGCCGCAGGTTCAAATGCCATAGGTGATGCATTTGAAATAATTAAAAGGGGAGTTGCTGAAGTGATGATTGCCGGTGGAAGCGAAGCAGCTATAACCCCAATAGGAATGGCGGGTTTTTCTAATATGAAGGCTCTTTCTACAAGAAATGATGAGCCGGAGAAAGCATCAAGGCCATTTGACAGGGACAGAGATGGATTTGTGATGGGCGAAGGCTGCGGTATATTAATATTGGAAGAACTCAAATCTGCCTTAAGAAGAGATGCTAAGATATACTGCGAGATTTTTGGATATGGTCTTTCAGGGGAAGCCTATCATATAACGGCACTGGAAGAGTCGGGTGCAAATGTGGCAAGATGCATCAGGAATTGTTTGGATGAGGGCGGCGTAGGTCTGGAAGAAGTGGACCATATTAATGCTCACGGGACATCAACTACTTTAAATGACGTTGTTGAAAGTGCCGCAATTAAAAGATGTTTTGGCGAATATGCTTATAACATAAATATAAATTCAACCAAATCAATGACCGGCCACTGCCTGGGGGCATCAGGAGCGATTGAAGCTGTGGCTGCAATTTTGGCTATAAAAAATAATATTATTCCTCCAACTATAAATCTTGATAATCCGGATGAGAAGTGCGACTTGAATTATACAGCAAAGGTAAGCCAGAAGAGAGAGGTCCGTATTGCACTTTCAAATTCTATGGGCTTTGGCGGTCATAATGTCACTCTAGGATTTAAAAAATATTCATAAACAGGGCATAAGATGGAAAAAATCAAATGCAAGAATTGCACTAAGGATATTGAAAATGAAATTTTTATATTAAATCTGTGGGTATGTCCGTACTGCAATTATCACCACTACATTAATGCAAGGGACAGATTGCAAATTACTGTAGACAGTAATAGTTTTATCGAGCTGGGAAAGAATATTAATTCAGATGATTTTTTGAACTTTTATGATGTCAAGTCTTATAGTGTAAGACTGAAAGAGACGAAGCTTAAAACCAGCCTGGATGAAGCAGTCATCATTGGTGAGGCAAAGATAGAGGGAAATGATGTTGCCCTTGGTGTTATGGATTTTGGTTTTATTGGCGGAAGCATGGGAAGTGTGGTAGGAGAGAAGATTAAGATTTTATCCAACTACTGTATTGAAAAAAATATTCCCCTGGTTATATTCTGCGCATCAGGTGGAGCAAGGATGCAGGAGGGAGTAATATCCCTGATGCAAATGGCAAAGACAGTCTCCAGTGTGAACAGAGTAAAGGAGAGTAAAATCCCCTATATAACCATAATTACCAATCCCACTTCTGGAGGTGTTAGCGCAAGCTTTGCCACAGTGGCGGATATCATAATAGCGGAACCTGATGCGCTCTTCTGTTTTGCAGGTCCAAGAGTTGTAAAACAGACTATAAAAAAGAATCTTCCTCCGGATTTCGGAACTTCAGAGAGGAATTTAAAAAATGGTCAGGTGGATATGATTGTAAATAGAAATGAGCTCAGGAGTACCCTGACTAATCTGTTAAAGTTATTTAAGGAATGACATGGATTTAAAAAAGCTGGAAGAAATTCCAAAAAGTTATTTTAAAGAGATTTTAGGGGCACTGTCCAAGCTTGAAAAATTAAAAAAGATCCCTTTCTTTACCGGCATACATTTTAAAGATGCAGAAAGAGATCTTGCCCAGAAAATTGAAAGTTATAAAAAAGTTGAAAGGGACGCTAAAAGAGCCTGGAAGATCGTGGAGCTTTCGAGAAATGAAAACCGACCACAATGCCTGGATTATATAAATGGTATTTTTGAAGATTTTGTAAAACTTTCCGGTGACAGGCTGACCGGTGAGGACAGATCGATTGTTGCAGGTCTGGGTAAGATTAATGGAAAGACTGTTGCTGTTATCGGGCATAATAAAGGCAAAGATATAAAGCAGAGATTGGAGTATAACTTTGGTATGAGCATACCTCAGGGATATAGAAAATCCCAGAGGATTATGCGGCTGGCCGATAGGTTCGGTTTTCCTATCGTTACTTTAATAGATACGCCAGGAGCGTACCCTGCTCTTGAAGCTGAAGATGATGGACAGGCAAGCGCTATTGCAAAAAGTATCTTGCTTATGTTTGAAGTTAAGGTTCCCATTATTGCTATTTTAATTGGTGAAGGAGGAAGCGGGGGAGCACTGGCACTGGCTGTTGGAAATGAAGTGGCAATGCTGGAAAATTCCACTTACTCGGTTATTTCACCTGAAGGATGTGCAGCTATTCTATGGAAAAATCCTTCCGGTACCAAACTGGCAGCAAGGGAACTAAGGCTGACTTCAAGAGATATGCTTAGACTCAAGGTAATAGATAGGATTATCCCCGAACCCATTGGCGGGGCTCAGAATGCGCCCGGAAGAATGGTAAAGATTGTAAAAAAATATATTATTGGTGCGTTGGAGAGGTTTGCCAGCATTCCTGGAGAAGAATTAAAGTCCGGAAGAGCCCGGAAATTTGAATCCATGGGATTTTTCAGTACTGAATGACAGGTCTTAACTGCCTACAAATAAAATGACACTGGAACCCGGGGAAATGTAGGCCCCGGCTTCAGGATATTGACCTAAAACTGTACCTTCCTGTACCGAGTAATCTGTACTTATGTAACTTATTTCATAATTAATACCTTCTAAATCAAGCTTACTTTCGGCCTGTTCAAGGTCAAGTTGTATGAGATCAGGAACAAGAACCAGCGGATCATTTGTCGATATTACCAGCTCTACCACACTGTTTACTTTAAATTTAGAACCTGGAGATGGGATTACTCCCATAACTATCCCGGGTTCATTTACCGTATCTGTTAACGGAGCTTTGCTGCTTATCACTATCAAGCCAAGGGACTTGAGATAGTCTGAGGCACTTATGAAATCCTGACCAATAATATTGGGAATAGTATCTTCACCCTTGCTCACAGTTATATTAACAGATCCTCCCGGATCAATTTCTTCATTGAATTTTGGTTTCTGATCTATAATCAAATTTTCTTTAAAAACGCTGGAGTATTCTTTGGAAATATTTCCCTTTACAAGTCCTAAATCCTCCAATATCTGTGTGGCATCTTCCTGACTGAGACCGATCAGATTAGGGGTTAAGATATAGATTATTTCCTGGCCTCTACTGATAGTTACTTCAATATTACTGCCGGCCAGGATATTTTTTCCCGGCGCAGGAGTCTGTTCAGTGATAAATCCTTCCGGAGTTTCAGAACTGTAAATTTCGTCTGTTATAATCAAATTCAGATTAAATAATGATAGTATTTCTTTTGCATTTTCAGCTGGAATATTCTCAACCGGGGGGACCAAGACCATAGCATGGCCGGTAGTTTTATCATTATAGTATTTATAACTATAAAATATAAATAGGACCAGAAAGACAACCATAAAAGCTGCCATAATAATAGTGGCCAGACGAGGCCTTATTTTTTTTATAAATACGCCGGCCCTATTTAGATTTTGTCCTTTGGCGCTGAAACTTAAAGGTTGATCGGTCTCGTATTTTTGAAGGTCGCCTATCAGTTCTCTTACAGTTGGATAGCGCGCCAGGGGGGTTTTTTCCAGACAATGCATTATTATTTTTTCTAATTTATCTGGTATATTTTCCATTAGTTCAGATGGCTTTAAAGGTTTTTCATATATATGTTTGAGGCTAATGTCTATGGAGTTACCTCCTCTAAAAGGAACATCTGCAGTTAACATTTCATACAATACAATTCCTAATGAGTAAATATCTGTCCGGTGGTCTAAAACTTCTCCCTTTGCCTGTTCGGGTGAGATGTAATGAGCTGTTCCTATTATATTTAATGTTTTGGTAACATCAACAGTCAAGGATTTTGCAATGCCAAAATCAGCAACTTTAACTTTTCCTTCCGGGGTTACAAGTATATTCTGGGGTTTAATATCACGGTGTACAAGGTTGTTTTTATGAGCCATGAGCAGCGCGCTGGAGATTTGTATAGCATAGTCAGCAACAGTCTCAGGGGGCAGCGGACCTTTTTTTTCTATTATTTCCTTTAAACTTTCTCCCTCAACATATTCCATGCAAATAAAATAGGAGCTGTTAAATTCTCCCCAGTCGTATACCTGTACAATATTGGGATGATTAAGCCTGGCAAGGATTTGTGCTTCACTCTTGAATCTTGCCACAAAATTTCTATCACCTGCATAATTAGCAGATAATATTTTTATAGCGACTTTTCTGTTAAGTTTTAAGTCATCTCCCAGAAAGATATCAGCCATTCCACCTGAAGCTATCTTTTTGATTATCCTGTATCTTTGTGAGATTAATTTATATTCTCTAAAATCTTTATCGGACATATCTTAAATTTTTACAACTATAACTGTTATATTATCCAGACCACCTTTTTTTATTGCACCTTTTATAAGATTCTTTGCAATATCTTTAGCATCTTTATATTTATCAATAATATTGGCGATATCTTCATCCTTCAACATGGAATTAAGTCCATCAGAACACAGGAGCAGTATATCTTCAGGTAAGACTTTAAACGAATTAAAATCCGGATCTATATCTCTTGCAACTCCGAGGACATTTGTGAGGTAGTTTCTTTGAGGATGATTGAAAGTTTGCTCATAGCTTATTTCTCCTCTTCTAAATAATTCACCGACGATGGTATGATCGGAAGTTAACAGAGTAAACTCACTGCCTCTTTTAATATAAAGCCTGCTGTCACCTACATGAATTGTATATGCTTTGTCTTGCTGGATATAGCATCCGGTAAATGTGGTTCCCATACCGTAATAGCCAGGTTGCAGGATTGCTTTGCTGTATACTTCCCTGTTGGCACTTTTAATGCTTTTAAGCAATAATTTCTCTATCTGGCTTGGGTCTGGATTATCTGTTTTTTTATTAGCTGAGATTTTTTTACTTCTACCTTTCAGACTGCTGTTAAAATTTTCTATGAAAGCTTCAACAGCGATTCTGCTTGCAACCTCTCCGGCCATGTGTCCTCCCATACCATCGGCTACAATAAACAGGTTGTTTTCAGCATAAAGATAATCTTCATTTTTTTCTCTATATTTTCCAATGTCTGTATCTGTGAAATATTCCATATAAATTATTATATGTCATAATTTATCATTAATAAAATTATTCCTGTTAAATTACACGTTAGTTTCCGATTTTTTATCTGGTGAAGAGCTTCCAGTAGTGGTAGCATTAAATAAACATGCTAAAAAATTTAAAAAATAATTATCAACTAGTGCTAAAGAATATAAAAACTAGTATCATAAATAAATATTAAAACTAAATTATTAAAGATAGAAAAGAATAGGTGAAAATCAATTGAATATTTATGAAGAAGCATTGGAAATGCATAAAAAAAATGTTGGTAAGATTGATATAATAAGTAAAGTAAAAATCAATAACGAACATGACTTATCCCTCGCTTATTCCCCAGGCGTTGCAGAACCCTGCCGTATAATTGCTAAAAACCCGGCGGAATTAAATACATATACAGCCAGAGGCAATATGATTGCGGTGGTATCCGATGGCTCCGCGGTTCTGGGTCTTGGAAATATCGGAGCCAGAGCAGCTCTTCCGGTAATGGAAGGGAAATGTGTGTTATTTAAGCAGTTTGGAGGAGTATCTGCCTTTCCTATATGCATAGACAGCCAGGATAATGAAGTGGTTATAAATACTATAAAAATGCTGGAGCCATCATTTGCGGGAATAAACCTGGAGGACATTGCAGCGCCCAGGTGTTTTGAGATTGAGGACAGGTTGAAGAAAGAGACAAATATGCTTATCTTCCATGATGACCAGCATGGGACTGCCATTGTAACCCTGGCAGGACTGTTTAACGCTCTCAAGATTTATAGAAAAGATATTACCGGAGTAAAAATAGTTATAAATGGAGCAGGAGCAGCCGGTACCTCTATAATAAATTTATTAAATTGCATCGGTGCAGTGGATATTATTGTGTGCGACAGGAAAGGAATAATATATAAGGGCAGAGAAGGCTTGAATACCGCAAAACAAAGGCTGGCAGAACTTACAAATTTAAATAATATAAAAGGAGATCTATCCTGTGCATTGGAAGATGCCGATGTATTCATCGGGGTATCAGTAGCAAATGTCCTGGCTGCTGAAATGATAAAAAAGATGAAGAAAAATCCAATTATATTTGCCCTGGCAAATCCAGAGCCTGAAATTAAACCGGAAATTGCCAGGGAATGCGGTGCCAGGATTATTGCTACCGGAAGAAGCGATTATCCCAATCAGGTTAATAATGTACTGGCATTTCCAGGAATATTCAGGGGATCTCTTGACGCGATGGCAATAGAGATAAACACAGAAATGAAACTGGCTGCTGTAAAAGCCATTTCGGAAATTGTGAGTGATGATCTAAAGGAAGATTACATTATTCCAAAGCCATTTGACAAGAGGGTTCTACCGGCTGTTGCTGTAAGCGTAGCCAGGGCTGCTATGGAGACCGGTAATACGCGTGGTGAGGTAGATTTAGAATTTATTGAAAGAAAAGCAAAAAAAATTATGGAAAACCGGTTATGAGAGTAGAAATTCCTTTCAGAAAAGAAAAAGTAGAATCTCTCAGAACGATAAAAT
>JAHIPJ010000089.1 GCA_018894445.1 Actinomycetota bacterium | reverse complement strand
TCTTGTCCAGAAGGCAGCTCTAGAGGCATGGAGTAGTGAAGGTAATTTTAAAGAAAACCTGATGAAAGAAGAAAAAGTGCTGTCTTTTTTAAGCAGGGATGAATTAGAGGAACTATTTGACGTTAAATATCATTTAAGATACGTAGATAAAATTATTGATAGGTTAGAATGTATTTAAGGATAAAAAGTATGTACTAGTTCAGAATCAGTTTGTATTTTTAAGTTGCAGTAAAGATAAGGGAATGAAGGGATAATGCAGCTGTTTTACCGGCGTATCGATAAGAATTTTGAATATTGTTACTACATTGAGACTTCCAGACCACTTACCAAATCAGAATTAGGGATACTCAGTTGGCTTCTTGCAGAAACATTCGAAAAAGAAAATTTTGGAGAGAAATCGTTTCTTGATAATGGCAAGCAAAGTATAATCGAAATTGGTCCCCGATTGAATTTTGAGACAGCACTTTCGACAAACGCTGTTGCCATCTGCCACGCATGTGGACTAGCGAAGGTCACTCGTATTGAACTCTCAAGACGGTATGCCCTGCCTGCGGAAACTGACCGGTCACAATTTACCAGTGCACATTGCGACCGGATGACAGAGTGTGTCTATCCCGGACCGCTGGAAACATTTGAAGTTGGAATTGTGCCGGAGAAAGTATACACGATGCCGTTGATAGAAGAAGGTATTGAAGAACTTAAGAAATTTAACCGTAAAATAGGCCTTGGAATGGATGAGTGGGATATCAAGTTCTACTATGACCTGTTTGTAAATAAGATAGGAAGAAACCCCACAAATGTGGAATGTTTTCAACTTGGCCAGTCTAACAGCGAACATTCGCGTCACTGGTTTTTTAAGGGTAAACTTTTAATTGATGGTAAGGAAATTTCTGAAACCCTGCTTAAGATAATAAAATCGCCGCTTATTGCCAATCCTTCTAACAGCATAATTGCGTTTAAAGATAACTCTAGTGGTATTACCGGGTATAGAGTCCGGACCATTGTACCAGAATATCCGGGGATTTGTTCCCAGTTTTGCAAGTACCAGTTTACCTATCATCTCATATTTACTGCTGAGACGCATAACTTTCCGAGTGGTGTGGCACCGTTTCCAGGAGCTGAAACCGGGACCGGAGGAAGGATACGTGATGTTCAGGCAACTGGAAGAGGGGGTCTGGTTATTGCCGGTACTGCAGGGTACTGCGCCGGAAATCTAAACATTCCTGGATATATGATCCCCGGAGAGGATGGTAAATTTCTCTATCCTTCGAATCTCGCTTCTCCACTGAAGATTATGATCAGGGAAAGTGATGGCGCGTCAGATTACGGGAATAAATTTGGTGAGCCTGTAATCCAGGGTTTTACCAGAACATTTGGCTTAAGACTCCCTGGTGGCGAGCGGCGTGAGTGGGTAAAACCGATTATGTTTACCGGTGGGATCGGCCAGATTGACCACCGTCATATAAAGAAAAAAATAACAGAGCCGGGTATGAAAATTGTGCAGGTTGGCGGCCCTGCTTACCGTATCGGTGTGGGTGGTGGTTCTGCCTCCAGTATGGTTCAGGGAGAAAATAGAGAAGAACTTGATTTTAATGCTGTGCAGCGCGGGAATGCCCAGATGGAACAGAAGATGAACCGGGTAATAAGGGCATGTATTGAAATGGGCGACAGGAATCCTATTATGAGTATCCATGACCAGGGCGCTGGCGGACCGTGTAATGTTCTAACTGAACTCGTTGAACCAGCAGGTGGTAGAATTGAAATCCGCAATATACAGGTTGGCGATAAGACTATGTCAGTACTTGAGATATGGGGCGCAGAATACCAGGAGCGGAATGCTTTTCTCATTAAGGCGGAGCATTTAGAAGGGTTTCAGGCTATATGCCAGAGAGAGAAAGTTAACTGCGAAGTCCTTGGGGAAATCACTGGTGATGGACAGATAGTAGTTCATGATAGCTGGGATAAATCAAATCCAGTTGACCTTAATCTTAATGAAATCTTGAGCAATATTCCTCAAAAAACCTTTAATCTGGAAAGTATTTCTGGGAAGTTAAAGCCACTTGAGCTGCCCTGCGATATTTCAATTGAAAAGGTCTTAGAGCTTATATTCAGGTTGCCATCAGTGGGGTCCAAAGGATTTCTGGTAAGAAAGGTTGACCGGAGTGTAACCGGACTTATTGCGCGGCAGCAGTGCTGCGGTCCATTACAGCTCCCCGTTTCCAATGTGGCAGTGGTGGCACAGAGTCATTTTGGACTCACCGGTGCTGCAATTGCTATTGGAGAACAGCCGGTTAAAATCCTTGTTAATCCCCGGGCAGGTGCAAGAATGGCATTAGGAGAAGCATTAACTAATATTGTCTGGGCACTTATAAGCGACCTTACACATATAAAGTGTTCGGTAAACTGGATGTGGGCTGCAAAGCTTCCTGGTGGTGGTGCTGCTCTCTATGATGCAGCAGTCTCTCTGGGTGAATTGATGACAGAAATTGGTATTGCTGCTGATGGTGGTAAAGATAGCCTTTCTATGGCAGCACAGGTAGGAGATAAAGTTGTAAAAGCTCCCGGACAGGTGGTTATCTCTGCTTACAGTTCAATGCAGGATATCACTAAAGTAGTAACCCCTGACATCAAGCGGCCGGGTGAAAGCAAGCTGATGTTTATTGATATTGCTCAGGGCAAAAACCGTCTTGGCGGCTCAGCACTGGCTCAGGTATTCGGGCAAATCGGTGATGAATCTCCGGATATCGAAAGTCCTGTTCTTCTGGCAAAGGCTTTTAAAGCAATACAGAAGATGATAGGAGAAAATTTAATTCTTGCCGGTCATGATAGAAGTGACGGTGGGCTTATAACCACCTTAGTTGAAATGGCACTGGCAGGGAACTGTGGAATAGTAATTAAACTCCCTGAAAAAATAGAAGTAATTGGCCAGCTGTTTTCCGAGGAGCTTGGATTGGTTCTGGAATACCTGCCAGAGTGTGAGGCGGCAATTATTGATATTTTAGATAAATCCAGTATTCCCTTTATGATTTTAGGCAGTACCCGGAAAAAACGGCAGGCGGTTATTTACCAGGGCGATGAAGTTAAACTGAATGTTGATATGCCAACTCTTCTGGCCTGGTGGGAGTCGACAAGTGACGAGCTTGAGCGGCACCAGATGAATGAGGAGATGGCAGAGAAACAAAAGAAGGCTCACGACCGGCCTGGTCCTTCGTATCACCTATCTTTCCGGCCGGAGGATACCTCGCCAGAACTATTAAAGAGACCGGAAAAACCAAGAGTAGCAATCATCCGTGAAGAGGGCAGTAATGGTGATAGGGAGATGACCTCTGCATTCTTTAGAGCTGGATTTGAACCCTGGGATGTCACTATGACTGACTTACTTAAGTATGATATCACTCTCGAGAAGTTTAGAGGTGCAGTATTTGTGGGAGGATTTTCTTATGCTGACGTTCTGGACAGTGCCAAAGGATGGGCTGGTATTATCAGGTTCAGTCCGGAGCTGCGGGAGATGTTTGATGTTTTCTACAGACGGGCAGATACTTTCTCATTAGGTGTTTGTAACGGCTGCCAGCTTATGACTCTTCTTGGCTGGGTACCCTGGAAGGGAATTCCTGAAACTAAACAGCCGAGATTTATCCGTAATCCCTCAGGGCGGTTTGAGTCCAGATGGGTAACTGTAAAGATTTTAAAAAGTCCTTCTATTATGCTCAAGGGTATGGAGGATTCAATTCTCGGTATATGGGTGGCACACAGAGAGGGTTATCTGCACTGTCCGGATCCCCAAGTCCTGTCCGATGTGTCTGATGGAGGCCTTATGCCTATACTTTATGTGGATGACAGAGGAGTGCCTACAGAGAGGTACCCATTTAATCCCAATAGTTCTCCATCCGGGTTTACTGCTTTGTGCTCACCGGATGGAAGGCATCTTGCTATGATGCCTCATCCTGAAAGGACATTTCTACTCTGGCAGTGGCCGTGGATGCCAGAAAGCTGGAAATCTAATTTGAAGGTTTCTCCATGGTTAAAGATGTTCCAGAATGCCAGGAAGTGGTGTGAGGAAAACAACTGATTCTTCTGAAATCCTTTGTTTATTTTGGTGTTTTATTTGTTATAATAACCTTGTTTGTTGGAATAAAACCGGTATTTATAGAGTAAGGGAAGTGTAAAATTAAAAGGATTCTAATCTGAATCTAAAGGGTAAAAATAAATTTATATATTAATTAAAAAATGGTAAATGAAATATCAGACAGAAAGATTAACGAGAAATGTGGGGTATTTGGTATATATGCACCTGGTAGAAGGGTAGCAGAAATAATATTTTATGGACTTCAGGCACTTCAGCACAGGGGGCAGGAAAGCGCTGGTATAGCTGTATCCGATGGCGAGAATATCTTGATCTTTAAAGACCTTGGCCTGGTATCCCAGGTGTTTAATGAGCAAAATATTGCCCCTCTTCAAGGCCATATTGGAATAGGGCATACACGGTATTCTACCACGGGAATGAACATCTGGAAGAATTCACAGCCACTTTACCGGATGTTTAAAAATGAAAGTTTTGCTATAGCTCAAAATGGAAATCTGATTAATTTTAAGGAAATTAGAAATGAACAGATAAAAAAAGGCATTAATTTCGAAACTACCACAGATACTGAAGTTATAGCGGCACTCATAGAAAGCTCGGAGAAAGAAAATATTGAGGACGCAATTAAAGAGGCAACTGGTAAGATAAAAGGCTCTTACTCCCTGGTTATATTAACTAAAGATGAGATCTTCGGAATCAGGGACCCGCATGGATTCAGGCCGCTGGTGCTGGGCAGCCTTGAAGGCAGCTATGTCATAGCTTCAGAGACCTGCGCGCTGGATATAATTGACGCAAAGTTCATTAGAGAAATTGACCCTGGCGAGATTATAGTAGTGGATAAAGATGGCATGAGGTCACAAATGATGCTTCCCGTAGATAGGATTTCTATGTGTGTGTTTGAACTTATCTATTTTGCAAGGCCTGACAGTTATATGCATAATAAAAATATGTTTGAGGTAAGGCATAGATTGGGACAGGAACTGGCAAAAGAATCTCCTGCTGATGCTGACATAGTTATTCCTGTACCTGATTCAGGTACCCCTGCTGCAATTGGGTATTCTGCAGAATCTAAAATACCATATGCAGAAGGTTTTATTAAAAACAGGTATATTGGAAGGACTTTTATTCAGCCAAAGCAGGAAACCAGGGAGCTAAGTGTTAAGCTTAAGTTAAATCCTTTAAGAGACATTATACGAGGTAAAAAGCTGGTAGTGGTTGATGATTCTATAGTTAGAGGAACAACATCAAAAAAAATAGTTAAAATGTTATACAATGCTGGTGCTAAAGAAGTACATATGAGAATTACCTGCCCTCCGCTGATTTATCCCTGCTATTATGGTGTTGATATGGCTACAAGGAAGGAATTTATTGCCAATCATAAGACGTTAGAAGATATAAGAGAATTTCTAAAAGTTGATAGCTTGAAGTATTTAACTATGGGTGGTTTAGTGAAGGCTGTGGGGGAATCTAAAGAGAAATTCTGTTTTGCCTGTTTTAACGGTGAATATCCAGTTAATATCCCTGAAAATATCGAGTATGATAAGTGTTCTATAGATAAAGAAGAGAAAGTATCTTCTAATGCATGGAAAAAATAAAAAGAAAGATAGCAATAAGTATTCATATAAATTGTCCGGTGTAAATATAAACAAAGCTTCAAATGTACTAAGTCAACTCAAAAAAACAATAACATCAACTTTTTCCGATAAGGTACTCAGCGGCCTATCTTCGTTTTCCGGTCTTTTCCAGCTTGATCTAAAAGACTACAGGAACCCTGTTCTTGTCTCTTCAACAGATGGCGTGGGGACAAAAATAATGCTGGCAAAAAAAGCAAATTGCTACCAATATATAGGGCAGGATGCAGTAGCTATGTGCATAAATGACATAATATGCTGCGGTGCAAAACCACTGTTTTTCTTGGATTATATAGCTTGCGGTAAGGTCAATGAGGAAAAAATAAAGATTATAATCAAGTCCATTGCCAGAAGCTGTAGTTATTGCAATACTGTCCTTATTGGCGGGGAAATTGCTGAACACCCCGGTATGTGTGAGGAAGATGATATAGATATTGCCGGTTTTGCGGTGGGAATTATAGAAAAATCAGCCATAATAAATTCCAGTCTGGTCAATGAAGGAGATATAATAATAGGGATATCCTCTTCCGGAGTCCATAGTAACGGATTCTCACTGGTACGGAAACTAATTAAAGATAAAAAATTGGACCTGCAAAAAAAATATGATTGGGCTGCTGGTATGGCGCTTGGGGACTTGCTTCTGACTCCTACAAAATTATATTTTAAGATAATAGATAAAATGATTAAAAATAATGTTCAAGTTCACGGAATTGCCCATATAACCGGCGGGGGATTTTATGAAAACATAAATAGAATAATTCCCGGGAATATGAATGCTTCCATATTGGAAGGGACCTGGAGAATTCCTGCTATTTTTAAATTTTTACAGGATCTGGGAAATATTGATAGAGATGAAATGTTTAGAGTGTTCAATATGGGTATAGGAATGGTTATTATTACTTCTCCTGGTGAGCTTGATAAAGCAAGAAATATTGCTGGAGAGCTGGGAGAAGATATATATAATATTGGTACTGTTACCAGAGGAAATGGAAGGGTAATAATAGAAGAAATCCAGAGGTATAAATGAAAAAAAGAATTGCTGTATTTGCATCAGGTTTTGGCTCAAATCTTCAAGCTCTTATAGATTATAATAACAAACATGGTTTAAATGGAGACATAGTTCTGGTTTTTTCTAATAATAAAGACGCTTTTGCTTTAGAAAGGGCGAAAAAAAATAAAATAAAAGCAGTTTTTATGGATCCCACTAGATATAGCAGCAGGGAGCAGTATGATTCAGAGATTATAGAAATGCTGGAAGAAGAAAAAATAGATCTTGTAGTTCTTGCAGGTTATATGTTTCTATTGAGCCAGGAATTTGCCGACAGGTTTAAAAATAAGATTTTAAATATTCATCCTGCGCTTCTGCCGTCATTTAAAGGCACTCATGGCATAAAAGATGCTTACCGGTATGGGGTAAAAGTGACAGGGGTTACAGTGCATTTTGTGGATGAAGGTCTTGATAGCGGACCAATAATACTCCAGGAGACTGTTGACATTGATCCTGATGACAGTGTGGAAGAACTGGAGGAAAAGATACATAAAGTAGAGCATAAAATTTATCCTGAAACAGTAAAATATTTTTGCGAGGATAGATTGGAAATAGATGGAAGAAGGGTAAAAATTTTAAATAAAAAATGATATTAAACAGGGGAGGAAAATGAAAGTAAGGATAAAAAGAGCTCTAATCAGTGTCTCCAATAAAGAAGGGATTGTAGATTTTGCAAAAACTATAG
>JAHIPJ010000088.1 GCA_018894445.1 Actinomycetota bacterium | reverse complement strand
ATGGCTTTATATATAAAAAGTGTAGAAAATTTAATAAACGAATTCAGGAAACTTCCGGGAATAGGCCCCAAATCTGCCAAAAGAATTGTATTCTTTTTGCTCAAGCTTTCTCATAGCGATATTGTAAAATTCTCCAAAAACCTGATTGAGATGAAGGAAAAGGTTAAATTTTGCAGTCAATGTTACAGTCTGACCGAAGAAGATATCTGCCATATTTGCAGGGACCAGTCCAGGGATAGAAAAAAAATATGTATAGTAGAGGAAGTAAGCGATGTAATAATTATTGAAAAAACCGGTGAATACAAGGGGTTGTATCATATCCTTGGCGGACTGCTGTCTCCCATAGAAAATGTAGGGCCTGACGAGATAAGAGTACCCAGGCTGCTGGAGCGCGTGAAGGCTAATAATATTGAAGAGGTAATAATTGCAGTAAATCCCACTGTTGAGGGTGAAAGTACTGGTATGTATTTAAAAAAGATATTAGTCCCCCTGGGAGTTAAAGTTACTAAACTGGCAAGCGGACTTCCTGTTGGTAGTGACCTGGAATATGCAGATGAGGTAACCATAGGAAGGGCAATTTCTGATAGAAGAGAACTTTAATCTACGGGTAGCTAAAACTATCCAGCCGCGTGAATTAGTTTATTAAAAAAATAAATTAAATGTGTTATAATTCAATGATTTTGTGTTTGCTTGAAAGCTTGTTTATACTTAAGAATTTTTCCAGGGAGTAGATCAGTTATGAAAACCATGAAAACCATGGATGGAAATATGGCTGCAGCATATGTGGCTTATGCTTTCACTGAAGTAGCGGCTATTTATCCTATCACCCCTTCTTCCCCTATGGGTGAATATGTTGATGAGTGGGCTGCTCATGGCAGGAAGAACATGTTCGGGCAGGTGGTCAGTGTGAGCGAACTCCAGTCTGAAGGAGGTGCATCAGGAGCGGTACACGGCTCACTTGCAGCAGGTTCTCTTACTTCAACTTTTACTGCATCTCAGGGGCTTCTTCTAATGATTCCGAATATGTATAAAATTTCAGGAGAACTTCTGCCAGGTGTATTTCATGTAAGTGCCCGTACTGTTGCTTCCCATGCGCTTTCAATATTTGGTGATCACTCGGATGTAATGGCTGTAAGACAAACTGGCTTTGGACTATTAGCTTCTGGTTCAATACAGGAAATTATGGATCTTGCAGGGGTGGCACATCTGTCTGCAATTAAGTCAAGAGTACCTTTTCTGCACTTCTTTGACGGTTTTAGAAGTTCACATGAAATTCAAAAAATTGAAGTTATTGAATATGAGGATTTTAAAAAGCTAATTGATGACGATGCATTAAGGCAGTTCAGAGAAAGAGCTTTGAATCCGGAGCATCCGGTTACCAGGGGCACGGCTCAGAATCCTGATATATTTTTCCAGGCAAGGGAATCATCAAATAGTTTTTACAGTAAAGTTCCGCAAATAGTTTTAGATTGTATGAATAAGATTAGTAAATTAACCGGAAGAGAATATAAGCCATTTAATTATGTAGGGGTAAAAGATGCCGAATACGTAATTGTGGCGATGGGTTCAGTTACGGACACTATAGATGAAACTGTAGAGTATCTAAATAAGTCAGGTGAAAAGGTAGGAGTGGTAAAGGTTCATCTTTATAGACCTTTTTCTACTGAATTTTTCCTCCAGTCAATACCAAAAACTGTCAGGAAGATTGCTGTTCTGGACAGGACAAAAGAGCCGGGTGCAATAGGTGAACCGTTATACCTGGATGTCAAAACTGCATTTTATGAAGTGGAAGATAAACCTGTTATTGTGGGTGGAAGATATGGGCTCGGTTCGAAGGATACCACTCCAGGCCAGATAAAAGCTGTATTTGATAATTTAAAACTGGCAAGTCCTAAAAATGGATTTACCATAGGCATAAATGATGATGTTACTCACACATCTCTTGAAGTTAAAGAGGAGATTGAGACTGCTCCTGAAGGAACTATAAGATGCAAATTCTGGGGCCTGGGCTCTGATGGTACGGTTGGAGCAAATAAAAATGCTATTAAGATAATTGGTGATAATACTGACCTTTATGCTCAGGGTTACTTTGCCTATGACTCTAAAAAATCCGGCGGCCTGACAGTGTCTCATTTGAGATTTGGAAAGAATCCTATCAGGTCAACTTACCTGATCAGCGATGCTGATTTTGTAGCCTGTCATAATCAGGCTTACATAGGGCAATATGATTTACTCAAAGGATTAAAAGACGATGGGATCTTTCTTTTAAACTGTCAGTGGAGCGCACAGGAACTGGAGGAGAAACTGCCGGCAGGTATGAAAAAATATCTGTCAGACCATAATATAGATTTTTATATAATTGATGCCACTGATATAGCGGCTGAGATTGGATTGGGCAGCAGGATAAATATGATTATGCAGTCTGCCTTCTTTAAACTTGCAAAAGTTATACCTTTAGATGATGCAGTAAAATATATGAAGGAAGCGATAGAGAAAACCTATGGGCAAAAAGGTGAGAAAATTGTACAGATGAACTACCAGGCAGTAGACAGTGGGATAAAATCACTGAAGAAAGTAAAAATTCCTGACAGCTGGAAAGATGCAGTTGAAGTGGAGGATGTTGCAGGAGCTCAGGAACCGGACTTTATAAAAAATATCTTAAGAGTTATAAACAGGCAGGAAGGCGACAGCATCCCTGTTAGTGCATTTGTAGGGGCTGAGGATGGGACATTTCCTCAAGGGACTGCAGCTTATGAGAAAAGGGGTATAGCAGTAAATGTACCGGAATGGCAGAAGGATAATTGCATACAATGCAATCAATGCTCGTATATATGTCCCCATGCGGTTATAAGGCCGGTACTGCTCACCGGTGAAGAAGTAAAGAATGCTCCCGGGGAATTTGAAACCGTAGGGGCAAAAGGGAAAGGTCTTGAGCAGTTTGCATATAGAATACAGGTCAGCACACTTGATTGTACAGGATGCGGGAACTGTGCAAATATCTGTCCGGCTAAAAATAAAGCCCTTGTTATGAAACCGCTGGACTCACAGAAAGCTCAAATTAAAAACTGGGATTTTGCTTCAAAAATCCCAGTAAAGGAAGATATTGTGCCTGCTGATACTGTTAAGGGAAGTCAATTTAAAAAACCATTGTTCGAATTTTCAGGTGCATGCGCAGGATGTGGCGAAACTCCGTATGCAAAACTGGTTACTCAGTTGTTTGGAGACAGAATGTTGGTAGCAAATGCCACAGGATGCTCATCTATCTGGGGTGGTTCGGCTCCTTCGACCCCCTATACTATTAATGCAAAAGGTAAAGGACCGGCATGGGCAAATTCCTTATTTGAAGATAATGCTGAATATGGATATGGAATGGTTTTAGCCATAAAGCAACTGCGCAATAAAATTGAAGATTATATGAGAGGACTGTCTGAAATAAATATAAACCCTCTGGTAAAAATGGCTATGAGTGAATGGATTTCAGGTAGAGAAAACGAGCAGGCAAGCAGGGGATCTACCGCAAGAATTTTAAAACTACTGGGGGGAGATCTCGGCGATAAGAAAGCTAATGAGTTTGGGGAAAAAATACTGGAATTTAAGGATTATCTGATAAAAAAATCGGTATGGGCATTTGGCGGTGATGGCTGGGCTTACGATATAGGATATGGCGGGCTGGATCATGTGCTGGCATCCGGAGAAAACATAAATGTACTTGTATTTGATACGGAAGTATATTCTAATACGGGAGGGCAGGCTTCAAAAGCAACTCCGATTGGAGCAGTAGCAAAATTTGCCGCTTCAGGTAAAAAAGTTAAGAAAAAAGATCTGGGGCTTATGGCAATGTCCTATGGGTATGTGTATGTTGCCCAGATTGCAATGGGCGCCAGTCAGAAGCAGACAATAAGAACATTTCTTGAAGCTGAAAGATACAATGGTCCGTCACTTATAATAGCTTACTGCCCGTGTATTAATCACGGGATTTATGCCGGAATGGGCTGTACGCAGCTAAGGGAAAAACAAGCGGTAGATGCAGGATACTGGCACCTGTACAGATATAACCCGGAAATGAAAAAAGAAGGCAAGAATCCATTTACTTTAGACTCAAAGGAGCCAACAGAATCATTCAGGGAATTCCTTATGGGTGAAGTAAGATATGCATCGCTTACCAAGACTTTCCCGGAAATAGCTAAAGATCTGTTTGGCAAGGCGGAAGAGGAAGCTAAAGCCAAGTATGAAAAATACAGGGCAATGGCTGAAGTGAAATAAAAAAAGATTTGCTGGAAATAAATTTGAATAAAAAAATAACTGGTTCGAAGATGAGATATAAAAAAAATATAATAGTCTTGAAGTTTGGCGGCACTTCTGTTGGTGACAAAGATAAAATAAAAAGGGTTGCAGATAGGGTTATTAAAGCCAGGCTGGAAGGAAATAGTGTAGTGGTTGCCGTTTCAGCAATGGGTGATACGACTGACAGATTAATTGAACTTGCGGGTAAAATTGCTTCCAGCCCCTCCCGCCGGGAGATGGATATGCTTATGTCAACAGGAGAGCAGGTATCAAGCGCGCTGCTGGCTATGGCAATTCAAGAAAAAGGATACGGCTGTATATCTCTCTCAGGCGAACAGGCAGGAATTTTAACCGATGATGTTTATTCAAATGCAAAAATTTTAAATATCAAGGTAGATAGAATACTTAAGGAATTAAAAAAAGATAGGGTAGTTGTTGTAGCAGGCTTTCAAGGTGTTAATATAGATGGTGATATTACAACGCTGGGCAGGGGAGGCTCTGATACAACTGCAGTTGCTCTGGCTTCGGCACTAAAAGCGAGATATTGTGAGATATATACAGATGTTGATGGGGTTTATTCGACTGATCCCAACGTGGTAAATGAAGCTATTAAACTGGAGACGCTTTCATATGATGAGATGCTGGAGCTTGCATCTTCCGGAGCTAAAGTGATTCACTTAAGAGCTGTAGAATTTGCCAGGAAACATAATGTAATATTACATATTAGGTCAAGTTTTAATGATATTGAAGGGACATGGGTTATGGATGATTATAAGAAAGATGAGAGAATGGAAAGACCACTGATTACCGGAGTAACTCATGATGTAGGTGAGGCAAAAGTATCGATTTTTGGCCTGGAAGATAAGCCAGGTGTTGCTGCCAATCTTTTTGGCAGATTAGCAGATGCGGATATAGATGTTGATCTGATTGTGCAGAATGTCAGTGAGGAGAACTTTGCTGCTATTTCGTTTACAGTAAAAAATGAGGATTTGTCTCTGGCAAAGGAAGTTCTAAATAAACTCAGAAATATACGTATAGAAGTAGATACCGATATTGCTAAAGTAGCCATTGTCGGTGCTGGAATGCAAACACATCCTGGCGTAGCGGCAAAAATGTTTAAAATTCTGGCAGACAAGGATATAAATATTGAAATGATCAGCACCTCTCCCATAAGAATTTCCTGTGTAGTCAAGAAGAGCAGGGTTAAAGAAGCTGTAAAGGCACTGCACAGCGGTTTTGGTCTGGCAAAATAATATAAAAATAAAAGGCTTATTTCCGGCTTTATTAATAGATTAATTAAAATCGCAAAAGTGGTGGGTAAAAATGAACTCAAGAAAATATAATGTAGCTATAGCAGGAGTAACCGGGGCAGTGGGAAAGGTCTTCCTATCTATACTGGAAGAGAGGAAATTCCCTGTAAAAAATCTCATTCCCCTTGCCTCCCACCGGTCATTAGGTAAAAAAGTAATATTTTATGGCCAGGAGCTGGAAGTAAAGGAGCTAAAAAAGGATTCCTTCAGTAGTGTAGATATTGCACTTT
>JAHIPJ010000087.1 GCA_018894445.1 Actinomycetota bacterium | reverse complement strand
CCCTGGGATTTGATACCATCATTAAGGGTGAAGAGGGTGTTGTCCCCGATGAGAACATAAAGAAGTGGTTAAAGGGCGATTATGAAAACTTAAGACAAAAACTGGCTAAGCTCAAAGACAGAGCTGAGTTTGGAGTGCAGGTATTTTGGGACCCCAAAACTATCAGCGAAGGGCTCATTGAGACAAACCCTGAGATTAAGAAATTGAGCGAGGAGATTAAATCCAAATCTAAGGGCTTGGCTTATATGTATAAGCAGAAATTAGAGAACTTATTAAAAAAAGAGATGGAAAAAGAAGCAGATAGATATTTTAAGTATTTTTATGAGCAGATTAAAAGATGTGTCGACGAAATCAAGGTAGAAAAGACCAAAAAACTTGAAGAAGACAAACAAATGCTGTTGAATCTCTCTTGTTTGCTTTTCAAGGAAAAGAGCAAAATACTAGGTGAGGAACTAGGGAAGATTAAGAATATGAAAGGATTTTTTGTTCGTTTTACCGGTCCCTGGCCACCTTATAGTTTCGTATAGAGGGGAGAAATGGAACCATCCAGAGATACACATGCAACTTTAGTAGATCTGTTAGATCGAATCTTAGATAAAGGATTGGTAATTAATGCTGATATTATTATTTCTGTGGCTGGCATTCCTTTAATCGGTGTTAATTTAAGAGCAGCCTTGGCGGGAATGGAAACTATGCTTAAATATGGAGTAATGCAGGCCTGGGACGAAAAAACCAGAGCATGGGAAAGGGAACATAGAAAAAAAGCTATTCCTTCCCTTCTGGAAGGAGAAAAAATATTGGACAAAATGTATGGGTCTCATCACTATACTAAAGGGATATATACTGCCTGGCAACCAGGATATTTTTACCTTACCAATAAAAGAGTATTTTTACATCGTCAAGATTTTGATGAAATTATATTTCAGGTGCCTTTAGAAGATATAAAGGGGATAGCAATAAAGGAAGAGGAGCATTTTGTAAAGGAGAAGAAAAAACAAGTATTTTATCTTATAGACCGATATGGTGGAATTTCGCGGCTTCATCCCACAAATCCTTATGAATTAAAAGAATCTATTGAGCAAGCAATAAAGGATATAGGCTTTTCTTTAGAAGAGAAGCCGGTTATTCCCCATTATGAGAAAGCAACAGTTGATTTCTTGAGGGAAGGAGAGGAAATTACCCATCAAGGGGAAAAAGTGTGGTATTTAGTACCTGCTCAGGGCATTCAAGGAGAAACCTGGAGGCCGGGTCACATCTATCTTACTAATAAGGGACGACTATGCTGGCGGTATGATTTTGAGAGAAAGTTGGTTTTCGATGTTCCTGTTGATAGGATAATTAGCGTTACAACCGAGATAAGGAAGACGAGTGGCCTTGATAGCAATAAAGAGAAGGTGTTGGATATAATGTATCAAGTTAACGGGGTAAGTTCAACAAAAAGAGTGGCTTCTTTCTCTGGAAAGCAAATAGATGAATGGGAAAAGGTGTTGCATGAATTACTATCTAAAAAAGAAGAGAGTGAATTCTGTCCTCAATGCGGAAGGATTGCCACAGTTAAAGAGTTGTTAGAAAAGAGTTGCGCAAACTGCGGCTGGGTCAGCCCTGGATTAAAAAAGAAGATGGCTCAAGTAGCAAAATAAATTAAAAATTTAAAATGAAAAATTAAAAATTGGAAAGAATTTTTTAGAACTACAAAAAAGAATTTCATTTTTAATTGGTAATTTTTAATTGTAAATTGAAGCGAAGCGATAATTGGAGCGTAGCGACATGGTAATCGGAATAGATTTAGGAACTACCTTTTCATTAGCCGCTTTCATGAACAATGGGAAGCCCGAGATTATACCCAATGCTGAAGGTGAAAGGCTTACTCCATCAGTGGTTGCCTTTGCCGAAGGAGGAAGGCAGTTGATAGGCAATCTTGCCCGAACCCAGGCAGTTGCCAATCCAGAGCGCACCATCGCTTCGATTAAACGCCATATGGGCACTGATTATGAGGTAGAGGTTGATGGAAGAAAATTTAGTCCTCAGGAGATTTCCAGCCTTATTCTTCGCAAAATTAAGGAAGATGCGCAAGATTATTTAGGTGAGAAAATAGAGAAAGCAGTAATTACAGTTCCGGCATATTTTAATGATAACCAGCGCCAGGCAACTATGGAAGCAGGTGCTTTAGCTGGCTTAGAGGTAATGCGGATTATAAATGAACCCACTGCCGCTTCCTTGGCCTACGGCTTACACAAGCAGGATCTCCACTATATTTTGATCTGGGATTTAGGCGGAGGCACTTTTGATGTCTCCGTTTTAGAATTGGGCAATGGTGTATTTGAGGTTAAGGCAGTAGGAGGCAATACCCATCTTGGCGGTGATGACTGGGATGAGAGATTAATGGATTATTTAGCTCAAGAATTTGAGAAGTTGCATGGCGTTGATGTAACGAAAGATAGGATGGCTTTACAGCGGTTGAAAGAGGCTTCAGAGAAGGCGAAAAAAGAACTCTCCACAAAAATATTTGCCGAGATTAGAATCCCATTTCTTTGGCAAGAAGAGGACCTACGGTTAACATTGAGTAGGGAGCAGTTTGAAGAGCTAACCAGGGATTTATTAGAGAAGATGATAGAGCCTACTAAACAGGTTCTTTCTGATGCAAAGTTTACACCAACTCAGATAGATAGGATGGTTTTGGTAGGAGGTTCTACTAGAATGCCTGCTGTGCAGCACCTGGCTCGCCAGCTTCTCGGCAAAGAGTCATATAAGGATATCAATCCGGATGAGGTTGTTGCTCTTGGCGCAGCAATTCAAGCGAATATCCTAATCGGTGAGATAAAAGATGTGGTGTTATTAGATGTTACCCCACTTTCTTTAGGAATTGAGATTGAAGGAGGAATATTTGCTAAGATTATTAAAAGGAATACCACCGTTCCTACATCTTGTGGTCAGATTTTTACTACTGCCAAAGATAACCAGACCCAGGTGGATATCCATGTATTACAGGGAGAAAGACTTTTGAGCTCTGATAATATAAATTTGGGCAAGTTCGAGCTTACCGATATCCCACCTGGTCGAAGAGGCGAAGCTCAGATTGAGGTGACATTTCATATAGATGCCAATGGAATTTTACAGGTAAGCGCCTTAGATTTACATACCGATAATGAAAAAAGTATTCAGATTAGTTCTTCTTACCGCTTGTCTAAGGATGAGATTAACAAGATGCTCGAAGATGCCCGAATTCATGCTAAAGAGGACCAGAAACGTAAAGAAGAGATTCAGATAGGCATTCGGGCAGAAAGTATGATTCATGCAGCACAACTGGTGTTGGAGGAAGACGAAGGTTTAATGGATAAATTAGATGTAAATAAGATAGAGAAGCTAATTCTGGCAATCAAAACTACTCTTTATAAGGGTGGGTATGAAGATACCAGGGCAAGAATTGATGAGTTAAGTAAATTGGTCGAGGTTGTTTATAACGCGTACAAGTGTAAGAAAAGAAATCTAGAGATGGAGACAAAGGATGCCGCTTATAAAAGGATTTAGTGAAATAGATGAAAAGGGGAGCTTGTCTATCCCGTCAAACATACGAAAAGAAGCGGGCTTGAATCCCACAAGTTCAGTTGGAGTTAAAGTAATTAGGATTAAAGGAAGCACAAGGTGGCCGTATCTCGTTGTTAATCATCCGCAGAACCGTCCTCGCCTTTCACAGTTTGAAGTTACTATGATGGAAAGTCAAGGCAGGATAGACGAAAACGGAAGGCTTACCTTAGAAAGCGGGATGTTAGAGGAAACAAAGCTCAAACCTCACTATCGAGCTGAGATTAAAATAGCAGGACCGAAGGGTGAATCGTGGCTCGTAATTCATAACCGCGGACCCAACAGATTGACTACTCTTCAAGAAAAGATGCGTCGCTTGGGAAAAACTGGAAGAAATGCAAAGAAATGGCAAATCCAAAAGTGGGAGTACTAAAAAGATGACACCCGAAGAGCACCTCTATCAAGGTAGACTTTTTAGCGTAAAAGGTGAGTATAAAGAAGCAATAGAGGAGTATAAAAAGGCATTGGAGATCGACCCGAATTATAAACCGGCAAGAGTTAATCTAGCATTTATTTCTTATATGAAAGGGCCATTAAATAAAGACAGGGTTGCTTCCAATAAGCATATGAAATTAGCGAAGAAAAATAAAGAGAGTAATAGAGATGTCAAATGACGATTTTATAAAAAACTTAGCTCATGATATCAAAATTATGCATAAGGATAGAGCTACAAGGAGAGTTCAGGGTGAATTTCGAGGAGAAGATTACCAGCTTCTTTAAAAAAGTAGTAGAGAAGAAGATTCAGACTGAGTCGCAAGATATTGAAGGGATAAAAGAGGGAACGTCCTTCCCCGAAAGCGGTTCTAAGGCGCAGGCGAAAGAAGCTAAGGAAATTATTCGTAGTGACAATGTTCCAAGTTTTCTAAAAAATGAGAAATTGCGATTGGTAATCTTTGGGGGGAAAGGTGGGACCGGGAAGACAACATCCTCCTGTGCTACAGCGATGTATTTAGCTAAAAAATATCCGGAAAAAAGATTTTTGGTTGCCTCTAGCGACCCGGCGCATTCCTTAGGGGATAGCTTTGATTGTCATGTAGGTAGTTCTGTTACACCTGTTAAAGGAGTAGATAACCTTTGGGCTATAGAGATGAATTCAGTGATTTTGCTTGAAAAATTTAAGAAGAGATACAAATTTTCCATAGAGAATTTTTCTAATATGTCTTTTTCTACCGACCAGATTGATATAAAAGACTTTCTTAGTTTTAAATTGCCTGGTATGCAGGAGATGATGATTCTCTTAGAGATAGTGAATTTACTCAAATTTGGGATATTCAGAGCTTATGAGTATGATTTGGTTATCTGGGATACTGCACCCACAGGCCATACCCTCAGATTACTGGAGTTGCCTGGTAAGGTCCTCAAATGGATTGAACTTTTTGAAACATCATTTCTTAGGTATAAACGGGTTT
>JAHIPJ010000086.1 GCA_018894445.1 Actinomycetota bacterium | reverse complement strand
GAAGGAATTAGGAGGGCAGGACCAAAAGATAGTAGTTGTTTCCAGAGATTCATCCAGTGGAACATTTGAAACATTTGAAAGTTTGGTATTACAAGGTAAGAAAGTGAGTCCCGATTCTCTTTCTCAAGCGTCCAACCAAACAGTAGCTACCATCATTTCTACTACCAAGGGAGCTATTGGTTATGTGGGATTAGGATATATTACTAGTACCGTAAAGGCTATAGAAGTAAATGAAGTTACCCCAAGTCAAGAGACAGTAGTCAGTGGTACATACCCTATTTCTCGTCCACTTTTCATGTACACCAATGGTGCACCTCAAGGGACAGCGAAAGATTTTATCCAATTTATTTGGTCTGAAGAAGGTCAAAAAATTGTTGAAGAACAAGGATTTGTACCCTTACCGTAACTAAAAAGGAAGAAGGATATAGAATTTGAAGAGTAAACAACATTTAAAAGAAAAAATCATAAAAAACATATTTTTTCTCTCTTCACTTAGCTCTATACTCTTCTTACTCGGTACAAGCTTTATTTTATTTAAAGAAGGACTTCCCCTTTTTAGAGAAATTGATTTAAAGACATTTCTCTGGGGGAAGTCCTGGTATCCAACTTATAACCCACCAGAATTCGGATTATTACCTTTACTACTCGGTACTTTATGGACCACTTTAGGGGCGTTGATCATAGCCGTCCCCTTAGGAGTATCTGCAGCAATTTATATTTCTGAGTTAGCTACTCCAAAAATAAAAGATTATTTAAAACTAGCCATTGAAATGCTAACTGGTGTCCCTTCAGTAATTTATGGTTTTTTAGGGATAGTAGTTTTGGGCCCCTGGTTGCAAAATCTTTTAGATCTTCCTATAGGACTCTGTGCTCTTACTGCTTCTCTATTACTTGCCCTTATGGCTATTCCTACTATCACCAGTCTTTCTGAAGAGGCACTCTTTTCGGTTTCTAAAGAATATAAGGAAGCCTCTTATGCCTTAGGGGCTACCAGATGGGAAACTATAATAAAGGTTACAGTGCCGGCTGCTTCCTCGGGAATTAGTACAGCAGTGCTGTTGGGTATGGGTAGAGTGATTGGAGAGACCATGACGGTATTGATGGTAGCAGGTGGAGCAGCAGTAATCCCTCATTCTTTTCTGCAACCGGTAAGGACCATAACCGCTACCATTGCTTTAGAAATGGGTGAAACCGTGGTTGGAAGCGTCCATTATTATGCCTTGTTTGCTATAGCCTGTGTTCTTTTTATCATCAGTTTAGCCCTTAATCTTTCTGCTGATTATTTCTTATATAAATTTAGGAGAACTTCTCGATGAATAAAAGAAGATTTAAAGAAAAATTAGCCTACTCATTCCTTATAACAATGATATCAATCATTGTATTGTCTATTTGCCTGATGTTTTATTTTATTATTTCCAGAGGAATAAGAGTAATTAATTGGGAATTTTTAACCCAGATGCCCAGAAAAGCCATGACTGCCGGGGGTATTTTTCCGGCAATTTTAGGTACTTTTTATTTGACTATGGGGGCAATCTGTTTTGCCTTACCTTTAGGAGTCTCTGCAGCTATATATCTAAATGAATATGCAGTTCAAAACAGATTAGTAAGAATTATTAGGATTAGTATTAATAATTTGGCCGGAGTACCCTCGGTAGTCTTTGGACTTTTTGGTCTGGCAATATTTGTAAAATTTTTAAATTTTGGTGTTTCTATCCTTTCAGGAAGTTTAACTTTAGGTATATTAATCCTACCTACCATCATTCGAGCGAGTGAAGAAGCTCTATCGGCAGTTCCTAACTCTTTCCGGGAAGCATCTTTAGCCTTAGGAGCTACTAAGTGGCAGACGATTCAAAAAATTGTTCTTCCTAATTCATTTTCTGGTATTTTAACCGGAGCAATCCTTTCCATTGGGAGAGCAGCCGGGGAAACCGCCCCTATTCTTTTCACTGCAGTAACCTTTTATAGTATGCGGCTTCCTAAGTCAATTTTTAGTGAAGTCATGACTCTACCTTATCATATTTATGCCTTAATGACCGAAGGGACCCATCCTGAATCTCAAGTGCCCATTGCCTATGGAACAGCTCTGGTTTTAGTATTTTTAGTTTTAGGATTAAATTTAATTGCGGTTATTTTGCGTAATCAATTCAGAAGGAGTAAAAAATGGTAGATGAAATTTTACAGAGTAAAAATGATTTGAAGATGCAGATTAGAAATCTAAATTTCTATTATGGGACACATCAGGTATTAAAAAATATAAATCTTAATATAAAAAGCAATGCCATAACTGCCATTATAGGTCCCTCGGGGTGTGGTAAAACCACTTTTATTCGAACTCTTAACCGAATGAATGACATTATTTTAGGGATAAAGATAGAAGGAGATATCTTATTTGATCACAAAAATATCTATGATGATGATATAGATGTAGTAGATATCAGGAGAAAAATAGGAATGGTCTTTCAAAGACCCAATCCCTTTCCTAAATCGATCTTTGAAAATATTGCCTATGGACTAAAAATTAATAATTTAACAGTCAATAAAGGAGAATTAAGGGAAAGAGTAGAAATTGCCTTACGGGGTGCTGCTTTATGGGAAGAAGTTAAAGATCGTCTAAATACCTCCGCTTTGGATTTATCTGGCGGCCAGCAACAACGTCTATGTATTGCCAGAGCTTTGGCAGTTCAACCAAAAGTAATCCTTTTTGATGAACCCTGCTCTGCCTTAGACCCTATTGCTACAGCTAAGATTGAAGAATTAATTCAAGAATTAAAAGAAAAATATACTATAGTTATTGTTACCCATAATATGCAGCAGGCCGCAAGAGCATCAGATTTTACTGCCTTTTTAATGTTAGGCGAACTAGTTGAATTCGATATAACCGAAAAGATATTTACCAATCCCAGTCAAAAAATTACCGAAGATTATATTACTGGAAGATTTGGATAAAAAAATTATAATAAGGAGAAACAAAAAATGGAAAGACAATTAGATCACGAATTAAATTTTTTAAAAGAAAAACTACTAAAAATGGCTTCTTTGACTGAAGAATCTATTGCTAAAGCTATAAAGTCTTTAGTAAAAAGAGATTCTACTTTTGCCCAGGAAGTAATTGAAGAAGATACCAAAATTGACCTTCTTGAGGTAGAGATTAACAATCTATCTCTCAAACTATTAGCTTTAAAACAACCGATGGCTATTGATTTGAGATTTATTACCTCTGCT
Source organism: Actinomycetota bacterium (assembly GCA_018894445.1). Lineage (GTDB taxonomy): Bacteria > Actinomycetota > Humimicrobiia > Humimicrobiales > Humimicrobiaceae > Hydromicrobium. The sequence continues at coordinate 193 of JAHIPJ010000086.1, read as the reverse complement.
ATGAAAATTTCTAATCATTTAGAGAGAATAGGTGATCAAGCTGTAAATATTGCCGAAAGATCCTTAGAGCTCATCACCCAACCGCTGCTTAAACCTCTCATCGATATACCCCGAATGGCAGAATTAGCCCAGGAGATGGTAAAGAATTCCATAGGTTTTCTCATTAATAATGATGTTTCTTCAGCTGAAGAAT
>JAHIPJ010000085.1 GCA_018894445.1 Actinomycetota bacterium | reverse complement strand
CTGAACCAGAGAAGGTTCTGGTGGTAGAACCAGGAGGAGGAATGGATGTTGCCGGGGCTTTATATTTTAATGGAAAAAATATATATGTGTCACAAAATAGCAGCTTGGTAGTAGATGTACTTAAGGACAATTTTTCCGGGTATAGTGGGAATATATATAATAATAAAAGAGTTGAAGTTTGTGAGGTTTCAAGTAGAAACTTTTCAAAAATAACTGACCGGAAGTTTGATTTAATCATAATAAGTTTGTCGGACAGTTTTCATCCGATCTCTGCAGGAGCTTATAGCTTAAATGAAAACTACCTCTATACTGTTGAATCTATTTCAGATTTAGTGGGCATATTAAAAGAAGATGGAGTTCTGGCCGTAACCAGATGGGTTCAATTTCCACCCAGCGAGAATTTAAAGGTACTCTCTACTTTATGTGAGAGCCTGGATAATCTAAAAATTGGGGAAATTCCCCAAAAAGTATTTGCCTATAGAAGCTGGTCTACTCTTACTACCTTGTTAAAAAAAGATGGCTTTGATGAAAACGAAATTAACCGTCTAAAAGAGGAAGTAAAAAAGCTTAATTTTGATATTGTATATTACAATGGCGTAGGGCAGGATGAGGTAAATATCTACAACATATTAGAAGAGCCATATTTTTATAATTACTATAAAGAGATAATAGAGGTAAGCAGCGGTTCGAGGGAAACATTTTATAAAAACTATTACTTCAACATTTATCCTTCCAGGGATGATAAGCCCTACTTCTTTAATTTTTTTAGATTTGGACAGGTACCGGATATCATAAAGTATTTTGGCAAGTCCACCCAGCCTTTTGGGGGAGGAGGGTATCTTATACTGGTTGCAGCTCTTCTGGTTTCTATTATTCTATCGGTATTTTTTATACTGCTGCCCCTGTGGATAAAAAAAATAAATATCAGCATAAGAAGGGATTTTAAATATATAGTTTATTTTTTCTGTCTGGGTTTTGGCTTTTTCTTTATCGAGCTGCCCTTTATTCAAAAATTTATTCTGGTACTGGGTAAGCCGGCTTATGCCCTTTCGGTTGTCCTTTTTAGTATCATGCTTTCCGCAGGAGTAGGTAGTTTTATCAGCAGCAGGTTTAAGGTTGATTTGAGATGGGTAGTGGGAGCAATAGTAGCTTATGTAGCCCTGTTTATATTTACATTTGGGTTTGTAGGGGATTTTATAATATCAAAAGTATTGTGGCAGAGATTTTTATATTCAATCCTTCTTATAATCCCGCTTGGATTTGTAATGGGAATACCTTTTCCTTTAGCCATAGCTAAGGTTAAAGAAAAACGGGAAGAGATAGTTCCGTGGCTATGGGCTATAAATGGCTGTACATCAGTAGTGGGGTCCATAGCGGCAGTAATAATTTCCATTCATTTTGGGTTTTTTGCAGTAATAGGTATGGCGGCTTTAATTTATATAGCAGCTTTAGTAACTTACAGATATTTTTAAATTATTCTCTTCCTATATGAAGTTTGAATATATTTAGTGATTTTGATATGATGATTGAGTAATAATAAGTATTACTCAAACAATATTATTGTAAAACTGGAGGCCAGGATGGCAAGAAAAACAAAAATTTTAAATATTTCATTAAGCAAGGAATTATATGAAGAAATTGAGAATATAGCAAAGGAGGAGAGTAGAACCAAAAGTGAATTAGTAAGAGAAGCATTCAGGCAATATTCTGCAAGTAAAAAATGGTCAGAGATAAGAGCATGGGGAGATGAAACTGCAAGAAGGTTTGGAATCAAGGATGAGAAGGATATTGATAAGATACTTCATGAAAAGTAAGGTAATAAATTGAGAATAGTTCTAGATACAAATATTTTTATTTCGGCAGCTTTATTAGGAAGGGTATGCGAAGAAATAATTCAATTTTGCAGGTTTGGAAAAGTAAATGTATTTATCAGCAAGGATATAATAAGTGAGATAGAAGATAAGCTAAGGTTAAAGTTTTTATGGAAAAGTAACCAGGTAAAAATATTTTTAGATAATATATTTAAATTTTGTCACCTTGTTGAAGTTAATGAGAAGATTATTCTTATAAAAGATGATCCTGATGATGACAAGATATTGGAATGTGCAATTTCAGCAAAATGTCATTATATAATATCTGGAGATAGACATCTAATAAAATTAGGGTCATATAAGAATATCAAAATACTAGGACCAACAGATTTTTTATTTTTAATTAGAAAATGAGGGAAATTGGTAGTTTCAGCTACAGTATTCATATATTTTCTGTGAGATAAAATGAGAAGTAAGATGATAATTAGTACAGAACTCGGCTTATAGACTAACTCCAACTGTTTTTTATCTTATAAGTCGACTAAATAGGGTATATTTCTTAAGAGATTCTT
>JAHIPJ010000084.1 GCA_018894445.1 Actinomycetota bacterium | reverse complement strand
TTCAAAACAAAGAAAGGATATATTATGGCTAAGAAAAAATTTGAAAGGACCAAGCCTCATATAAACATAGGGACTATAGGCCATGTGGATCATGGTAAGACAACACTGACTTCAGCTATTACAAGATGTCTTAAAAGCACAGGCCTAAATGTAGAGGAAAGGACATTTGATTCAATTGACAATGCCCCTGAAGAAAAAGAAAGAGGCATAACCATAGCCATTGCCCACGTGGAATATGAAACAGCTAACCGCCACTATGCCCATGTGGACTGTCCCGGCCATGCAGACTATATAAAGAACATGATTACCGGTGCAGCCCAGATGGATGGGGCAATACTGGTGGTATCTGCTGCAGATGGGCCGATGCCCCAGACAAGAGAGCATATACTTCTTGCAAGACAGGTGGGGGTACCCTACATTGTGGTATTTTTAAATAAGGTAGATATGGTAGACGATCCTGAGCTAATAGAACTTGTAGAGATGGAAGTAAGAGATCTTCTTACCAAATATGAGTTTCCAGGAGATGAAATACCGGTAGTTAAGGGATCAGCGCTAAAGGCAATGAAATGCGAATGCACGGATAAAGCCGCCTGCCCTGATTGCAAGGCAGTCTTAGAGCTTATGGAAAAAGTAGACCAGTATATAAAAACACCTGTAAGGGATATAGACAAGCCATTCCTTATGCCCATAGAGGACATATTTTCCATTACCGGGCGTGGAACTGTAGTTACCGGTAGGGTTGAAAGAGGAAAAATTGCTCTGCAGGATGCAGTAGATATAGTAGGAATAAGGCCCAAAATACAAAAGACAGTGGTGACCGGTGTTGAGATGTTCAGGAAACTTTTAGATTATGCCCAGGCAGGAGATAATGTAGGGCTTCTTCTTAGAGGAATACAGAAAGAAGATGTGGAAAGAGGACAGGTTGTAGCAAAGCCCTCCTCTAGTACCCCTCACTTTAATTTCAAGGCTCAGGTTTATGTGCTGTCCAAAGATGAGGGAGGACGTCATACCCCTTTCTTTAATGGGTACAGACCTCAATTTTATTTCAGGACTACAGATGTAACAGGAGTAGTAAACCTGGAAGAGGGTGTGGAGATGATAATGCCTGGAGATAATACAGAAATGGAGATAAAACTAATATCTCCCATAGCTATGGAAGAAGGGCAGAGGTTTGCTATCCGTGAAGGTGGAAGGACTATAGGAGCTGGTAGTGTTACAAAGATAGTGGAGTAGAAAAAAGGAGAAAGGTAATTAAAAGCAGGAGGAATTGTAATGGCGGAAGGTAAATTAGGTCAGAAAATTAGAATTAAATTAAAAGCTTATGATCATGAAGTTATTGATCGTTCGGCAAAAAAAATAGTGGAGACTGTTGAGAGTTCTGGCGCCAAAGTTTCTGGCCCAATTCCACTACCGAATAAAAAAAATGTATATTGTGTTATAAGATCTCCTTATGTAAATAAAGATTCGAGGGAGCATTTTGAAATAAGAACTCATAAAAGGCTTATAGATATTATTGATCCTACTCCAAAAACAGTAGACTTGCTGATGAGGCTCAGTTTACCGGCAGGTGTGGGTATAGAAATAAAGTCTTAATACATGGTAAGGTATTTCCCGGGAAGTGGTGTAAAGATGGTAAATGCGATATATGGAAAAAAACTTGGATGTACTCAAATATTTAATGAAAGTGGCAATGCATTGTATGTTACGGCGATTGAAGCTGAGCCATGTGTAGTTGTCCAGGTTAAGGATGATAAAAAAGATGGATATAATGCTCTAAAAGTAGGTTTCGGTAAAATCAAAGAGAGAAAAGCAACTAAACCGCATGAAGGTGAATTTTCAAAAAATAAAGTAGATTTAAAGAAGAGCTTAAGGGAAATCAGAGTGGATAAATTTGACCAGGAATATAAGCCTGGAGATAGCCTGGATGTTAAAATTTTCAAGGTAGGAGATAAAGTCAAAATAACCGGAAATAGTAAAGGTAAAGGATTTGCCGGAGTAATAAAAAGACATGGGTTTCATAGGGGAAGAATGAGCCATGGTTCTCATTCCCACAGAATACCAGGTTCGGTAGGAATGTGTGCCACTCCTTCAAGGATAGCAAAGGGCAAGAAGATGCCTGGAAGAATGGGAGGCAGCAAAGTTACTATTTCTGGATCAGAGATAGTCGATATAATTGAAGACCAGAATTTAATTTTAATTAAAGGAAGCGTTCCGGGTGCTAAGGGCAGTTTAGTTTTTTTAAGGAAGGTTTAGTAAATTATAAAGTTTTTGGGAGAATGAAATGGCCAGTTTGAATGTCGTTGATTCAGATGGAAAGGAATTGGAAAAAATAAACATATCCAGTGAAATAATAGGTCAGAAAATGAATTCTGAGATCCTGTACCAGGAAGTAAGAAGATATCTTGCTTCTATAAGATCCGGAACACATAAGGTCAAAGGCAGAAGTGAAGTAAGAGGCGGCGGGAGAAAACCCTGGAGGCAGAAAGGTACTGGAAATGCCAGGGCCGGTTCCATCCGTTCTCCAATATGGAGAGGCGGTGGAGTGGTTTTTGGGCCCATGCCAAGAGATTATTCTTTTAAATTAAATAAAAAAGTAATAAAGCAGGCAAAGTTAATAGCATTATCAGAAAAGCTTAAAAATAAAAAAATTATTGTGATTGATAAATTAAGTTTTAAAAATCCGGAAACAAAAAAAGCAGCAGAAATACTAAAGAAACTTAATTTGGATAGTGGTAAAGTACTTATGGTTTTTGATAGTTTAAATATCAGTGAAGTAAAATCCTTCAGGAATATTGGCAACGTTACGGTAGAAAGCGCAAAGGGGCTAAATGCTTATATTATCCTTGCAGCAGATTATGTGGTTTTTACCAAAAGCTCACTGAATGATTTTATTGAGAGGTTAGGCAATGGAAGATCCTAGAGATATAATTCTTTCTCCGGTTGTATCGGAAAAAAGTTATGCTGCGGTTCAGAATAAAAGATATTCTTTTTTTGTCGATATTAGGGTAAAAAAAAGTGAGATAAAGAGGGCAATTGAAGAGATATTTAAGGTTAAGGTTTTGAAAATAAGTACCATGAATATTAAATCTAAGCCAAAGAGATTAGGAAGATCGATAGGTACGAGCGCCCGTAAAAAAAAAGCTGTAGTTACTCTGGGTAAAAAAGATAAAATTGATTTTTTTGAATCAGTCTGATTTAGTTTGGAGGTATAAAAGTTGGCTGTTAAAAAATATAAGCCCACGACTCCTGGGAGAAGGTTTGCAACAGTTTCTGATTTTTCGGTTTTAACAAAAAAAAGACCGGAGAAATCGCTCACCAGATCTTTAAAAAGAGATGCCGGTAGAAATGCTAATGGCAGAATTACCAGGAGACATAGCGGTGGTGGACATAAAAGATTATATAGAATTATAGATTTTAAAAGATTAAAAGACGGTATTCCGGCTAAGGTAGAAGCAATTGAATACGATCCTAACAGAAGTGCCAGGATTGCTCTTGTCATTTATAAGGATGGGGAAAGGAGCTATATAATTGCTCCCCTTAAGTTAAAAGTGGGAGATATTGTAATGTCAGGAGAAAAGGCTGATATTAAAGTGGGTAACGCTCTTCCCTTAAAAAATATACCGGTTGGAACGATAATTCACAATATAGAGCTTAAGGAAGGAAAAGGGGCAGAATTAGCTAGATCAGCAGGTGGATATGCTCAGCTTCTGGCAAAAGAGGGAAAATATGCTAATATAAAGCTTCCTTCAAGCGAAGTTAGATTGGTAGGGTTGAATTGCAGAGCCTGTATTGGTCAGATTGGAAATACAACCCATGGAATAATTCGGCTGGGTAAGGCAGGAAGGAAAAGATGGCTGGGAATAAGACCATCGGTTAGAGGAACGGCAATGAATCCTATTGACCATCCTCATGGTGGAGGCGAAGGAAAAAATAAAAGTTCTGGAAGACACCCTTGTACTCCCTGGGGGAAACCCACGCTGGGCTATAGGACAAGAAAGAAAAATAGTGAAACTGATAAATATATAATCAGGAGAAGGAATAAATAATGGGTTTGATTTTTACATTTGGAGGAGAACTGGAATGTCAAGGTCTTTAAAAAAAGGTCCTTTTGTTGAAGAAAAGTTATTAAAAAGAATAAATAAGCTAAATGAATCAGGAGAGAAAAAAATCATAAAGACCTGGTCTAGAAGTTCAACTATATTCCCGGAAATGGTTGGGCACACTATAGCTGTTCATGATGGAAGAAGACATGTACCTATATTCATATCGGAGTCTATGGTCGGTCATAAGTTAGGGGAATTTGCGCCGTCAAGATCTATAAGGCCACATGTTTATAAAGGAAAGAGTGAAAGGGTGGCTACTGTTAAGAAGTAAGTAAAGCGCAGTAGTCTAAAGAGGGAGGCATGAGTTTTGGAAACCAAAGCTGTTGAAAAGTACATAAGAATATCATCAAGAAAAATAAGATATGTTGTTGATTTGATAAAATCAAAGTCAATAGAGAATGCTATAGATATATTGTCTTTTACACCTAAGGCGGCAGCAGCTGTGGTAAAGAAAGCTATACAAAGTGCCGTAGCTAATGCTACTGAAAATCACAAAATGAAAGAAGAAGATTTGTTTATTTCTAAAATATTGGTAAATGAAGGGCCAACTTTAAAGAGGTTCAGGCCAAGAGCCAGGGGCAGGGCTACTAAAATTAGAAAGAGAACTTCGCATCTATCGGTTTACGTATCTAATGGTAAAGAGGAGGAGGCTTAGGAGATGGGCCAGAAGGTTAATCCTAATGGGTTTAGGCTTGTAATTAATAAAGGGTGGCAATCCAGATGGTTTGCTGAAAAAGACTATGCCAGGCTTCTCAGAGAAGATATCATTATAAGGAATATAATTGAGGGTCAGCTAGAAAATGCCGGGGTTTCAAAAATCGAGATTGAAAGAACGGAAGAAGAAGTGAAAGTAGATATGTATACTTCCAAGCCGGGTATAGTTATAGGTAGAAGAGGGGCGAATATTAATGACATCAGGAATTTATTAGAGAAAAAAACTGGGAGTATTATACAGTTGAATATAATAGAAATTAAGAAGCCTGAACTGGTTGCAAAATTAGTAGCTGAGGGTATTGCCTCACAACTAGTTGGAAGAGTTAGCTTTAGAAAAGCTATGAAAAAAGCTATTTCATTATGTATGAAAGCAGGAGCAAAAGGTATAAGAGTCCAATGTGCGGGAAGATTGGGCGGAGCAGAGATGGCCAGGACTGAATGGTATAGAGAAGGAAGAGTCCCTCTGCATACTCTTAGAGCGAATATTGATTATGGATTTGCAGAAGCAAATACGACTTTTGGTAAAATTGGAGTTAAAGTCTGGATATACTTAGGAGATATCATACTGGATAAGGAAGAGATGGGAAAGGAAAGAAAACTTGATAAAAGGAAGAAGGAAAAAGAAAAAATTTCAAGTTAGGAGATATTTATGGCAGCAATGTTAATGCCTAAACGGGTAAAATATAGAAAAGTACAAAGAGGAAGAATGAAAGGTATTGCCAAAGGTGGTACCAGGCTCTCTTTTGGAGAATATGGGCTGCAGGCACTGGAATGCGGCTGGTTAACAAGCAGGCAGGTAGAAGCTGCAAGGGTAGCTCTTACCAGGTATATAAAAAGGGGAGGAAAAGTATGGATAAATATTTTTCCTCATAAACCTGTTACCAAAAAACCAGCTGAAACCCGCATGGGCGGAGGAAAAGGTGCGCCGGAAAATTGGGTAGTTGTGGTTAAGCCTGGAAGAATTCTATTTGAAATTTCGGGTGTTAGTATGGAAGTTGCAAAGGAAGCAATTAGATTGGCTTCTAATAAATTGTCTATAAAATCAAAATTTGTTTATGAAGAACTATAACAAACCGGGTGGGAAATGAGAATAAGTGAGATAAAGGAACAAACAAAAGAAGAATTAGAAGCAAAACTAGTGGATATAAAAAAGAGTATTTTTAATTTGAAGTTTCAAAAAGCTACAGGGCAATTAGAAAATCCGGTAAAGATACGAAATTTAAGGAAAGATATTGCCAGAATAAAAACTTTACTTAGAGAGAAAGAACTCAAGTATAAAGATTAATGAGGAAAGCAAGAAATCAGGCAGAGAGAGATAAGGGGGTTTTTTTGGAAAGAGGAAAAGTAAAAGTAAGAGTGGGAACAGTAGTAAGTGACAAAATGGATAAGACGGTTGTTGTTGCCGTAGAATCTCATTATAAACACCCTTTATACAAGAAGATTTTAAAGAAAATAAAGAAATTGAAGGTACACGATCCTGAAGGCAGCTGTAAGCCTGGTGATATAGTAAAGATTTCTGAAATAAGGCCTATTAGTAAGACTAAGAGGTGGAGACTGGTCGAGGTAATCAGGAAAGCGGAGTAGAGAAGGATTTAAAAATGATTCAAGCTGAGAGTAAAGTAAAAGTGGCGGATAATACAGGTGCAAGAGTAATTGGATGCATTAAAGTTTTAGGGGGAACAAGAAAGAGGTATGCACGTGTTGGAGATACTTTTATTGCTGCAGTAAAAGTAGCAAATCCAGGAGGGGTAGTAAAGAAAAGCGATGTAGTAAAGGCTGTACTTGTAAGATCAAAAAAAACATTTAGGAGGCCCGACGGATCGCATATAAGGTTTGATGATAATGCGGCAGTTATTATTGATACACAGAATAACCCGAGAGGGACCAGAATATTTGGTCCAGTAGCAAGAGAACTAAGAGATAAAAATTTTATGAAGATAATTTCACTCGCACCAGAGGTAATTTAGTTATTTGTAGCAGGAGCATTAAAAATGTTAAAAATAAAGAAAAATGATAAGGTTGAGATAATAAAAGGAAAAGATAAAGGAAAAACAGGAAAAGTACTTAGAATAGAGTCCGTTACAAATAGATTATATGTTGAGGGTACTAATATTATAAATAAGCATGTCAGGCAGAAGGATCAAAGCAAACCTGGCGGTATTATTAAAAAGGAAGGACCCATTAAAATTTCAAATGTTAAACTTGTTTGCCCTAATTGCGGCAAGCCAGCAAGAGTGGGTTTTGAAGTTAAGGATTCTGGTGAAAAAGTCAGGATATGTAAGAAGTGCAATCAGCAGATTTAAAGGATAAATGCTTGAGGTGATATTGATGGAGCCGAGGTTAAAAGAAAAATATAAAAAAGAAATAATTCCTAAAATGTTAAAAAATCGTAAATTTAATAATGTAATGGAATTACCCAGGATAAATAAAATCACTGTAAATATGGGTATTGGCTCTGCGATTCAAAATATAAAAGAATTGGAATCTGCTAGCCAGGATCTGGCTAAAATTACAGGCCAGAAGCCTGTTATAACAAAAGCCAGAAAATCAATTGCGGGATTTAAGCTCAGACAGGGAAACCCAATAGGCTGTATGGTTACTTTAAGGGGAAAGAGAATGTATGAGTTTTTGGATAGACTGCTTAGTATAGCAATTCCAAGAATTAGGGATTTTAGAGGTCTTTCTAAAAAAAGTTTTGATGGTTCTGGAAATTATACTATTGGCATAAAAGAACAGTTAATTTTTCCAGAAGTAGAGTATGACAGTATTTTAAGTGTAAAAGGTATGAATATTACTATTACCACCAGTGCGGAAAATGATGATGAAGCATTATTTTTACTGGAGGAGTTTGGGTTTCCATTTAAAAAATAAAAAAACGCAAGTTTTATAAAGGAGACATTTATTGGCAAAGAAATCACTTATAGAAAAACAAAGAAGAGAACCTAAATACAAAACAAGAAAGTACAGCAGATGTTTTAGGTGTGGTAGACCCAGAGGTTATTATAGAAAGTTTGGATTATGTAGAATTTGTCTTAGAGAAATGGCTCATGAAGGAAAAATTCCTGGACTAACCAAGTCCAGTTGGTAAAAGGAGGGTTTATGTCGGCAGTCACAGATCCTGTTTCAGATATGTTAACCAGAATAAGGAATGGCTATATTGCTAAGTTGGATAGTGTCGGTATACCTTATTCAAAACTTAAAACAGAAATAGCCAGGATATTGGATGAAGAAGGTTATATAAGAAGTTATGAAATCCGTAAAGATGAAAATGTTGGTGGCTTAATTAAAATATACTTAAAATATGATAAAGACAAAAAGAGTGTTATAACCGCGCTTAAAAGAATAAGCAAACCAGGACTCAGGGTTTATGCGCAAAAGGATGAAATTCCCAGGGTTCTTGGTGGTTTAGGAACAGTTATATTGTCCACGTCAAAAGGTGTACTTACAGGTACAGGAGCCAAAAAACTAGGAGTTGGCGGGGAAGTAATATGTTCTATATGGTAGAAAGAGAAAATGGTTAGAAAGGTGAGTTTAAAGTGTCAAGAATAGGAAGGAAGCCTATTGATGTACCGGAAGAAGTAGAGATCAAAATAGATAAGGACAATATTAGTGTAAAGGGAAAATTAGGAGAGCTTTCTCAAAAGTTTGACAACACTTCTGTTAAATTAAGTATGGAAGATAGTAGGTTAACTGTTATTCCAGTTTCGAATAGTAATGAGAATAGAGCTAAATATGGTCTTTATAGAAGCCTTATAAATAATATGGTTATAGGTGTAAGCAGCGGTTTTAGCAAAACCTTAATAATAGTCGGTGTGGGTTTTAGAGCCAGTAAGAAAGGAAATGATCTGGAAATATTGGCAGGATATTCAAATCCGGCAATAGTCAATCCTCTTCAAGGGATATCATTTGATGTCCCGGATAATACCACAATTGTGGTTAAAGGAATAGATAAACAGGTAGTTGGAGAAATGGCTGCTAAGATCAGGAGTATAAGGAAACCGGAACCTTATAAGGGTAAAGGCATAAAATATAGTGATGAAGTTATAAGAAGAAAAGTTGGTAAAACAGGTATTACCAGCGGTTCTTAAATTTATTATAGGAGATTTTATGAAGAGCAAAACTGAAAAAATGGATAAAAGTTTAAGAAGAAAAGTAAGGAGCAGGTTTAAAATTAAAAGAAGCAGCAATCGTATGAGACTCTCTGTTCACCGGAGCAATAAATATATTTACGGTCAGATAATAGATGATAGCGCCGGCACTGCACTGGTTGGTATATCAAGCAAGAAAATTGAAAGCAAAGATGGAGATAAAGGGAAAATAGATATAAGCTTTAGGACTGGAGAAGCCCTGGCTAAAATGGCAAAGAAGAAAAGTATAAATGAAATAGTTTTTGATAGAAGTGGTTACAAGTATCATGGCAGAGTAAAAGCCCTGGCTGAAGGTGCAAGAAAAGGCGGATTGAAATTTTAACCCTATTTTTAAGGAGGATATTTAGTGGCTAATCTTTCCAAAGATACAGAGTTAAGTGAAAAGGTTATAAAAATAAATAGAGTAGCGAAAGTGGTTAAGGGCGGTAGAAGATTTAGCTTTAGTGCTCTGGTAGCAGTTGGTAATATGAATGGTATGGTTGGTATTGGTTTTGGTAAAGCTAACGAGGTTTCAACCGCAATCCAAAAAGGCATTAATAATGCAAAGAAAAATATGTTTAAAGTGCCTTTGACTGATGGAACCATACCCCATCCAATTGATGGCTGGTTTGGCGCAGGTCATGTCTTTATGAAGCCGGCTTCTCGCGGTAAAGGAGTAATTGCCGGTGGACCGGTAAGAATAATAATGGAATTGGCTGGTGTAAAGGATATTCTTACAAAATCATTAGGAAGTGCCAATGCTTTAAATATAGTTAATGCAACTATTAGTGGTCTAAAGATGCTTAAAACACCGGAGCAGATTAGGGGTATGCGGAAGATAGAAGAACCGGAAGTTAATTAATATTATGGGTTTGGATAATATTGGAAGGAGAAAATAGTGAAGCTTTGTGATATAAGATCTCCTAAGTCTATAAAAAAAAGGAAAAGAGTAGGTAGAGGTAACGGTTCCGGACATGGAACTACCAGCGGAAGGGGCACGAAAGGACAGTTGTCCCGATCAGGTGGTAAAACCAGAATAGGTTTTGAAGGCGGACAGATGCCTCTACAAAGGAGATTACCGCATCTCAAAGGTTTTAAAAATACCAGGAAGAAAATAAATAATATAATTAATGTGTGGCAGTTAGAAAAGTTCAAAGATGATAGTGTTATTGACTATGATTTTTTAGAAAAGAATGGCCTTATTATGAAAAAGTCAAATCCTATAAAAATATTGGGTAATGGCAAGCTTACTAAAAAAATAACTGTCAAAGCCAATTATTTCAGCAAGAGCGCTGCAGCTAAAATTGAAAAAGCTGGTGGAAAAGTAGAGGTGATTTAATGTTCCGGGCTATTATAAATGCCTTTAGAATTAAAGAAATCAGAAACAGAATATTATTCACTATTGGTATTTTAGCCATTTATAGATTTGGAGCTAATATTACTATACCGGGAGTAGATGCAACCAAAATCCTGGAACAGGTTGAAACCGGGGTAATGGGTATGATGGATTTATTTTCAGGAGGAGCGCTGGGAAAATTTGCAGTATTTTCTCTGGGTATTATGCCTTACATAACTGCCTCTATTATAATGCAGCTTCTTCAAGTGGTAATTCCCAGGCTGGAGCAGCTGGCAAAGGAAGGAGAAACCGGCAGGAGAAAAATAAATCAAATAGCAAGATATATGACCGTAGGGCTGGCTTTAATGCAATCTACAGCAATGGTTTTTTTCTTTAGAAATTTTGGCGCTATACCTAATTTTGACTTTATGCATGTTACCTTGATTATTATTACATTAGTTGCTGGAACCATCCTTATAATGTGGTTAGGTGAATTGATAAATATTCATGGAATAGGAAACGGAATTTCACTTATAATATTTGCCAGTATAATTTCCAGAATACCAGGGCAGTTTATAAGTCTATTTAGACTGCGGGGTACGAATTACTTCTTTTTAGCCCTTTTTGCAATTTTATCTATTGGTATAATTATAGCTGTAATACTTATTCAGCAAGGTGAGAGAAAAATACCTGTTCAGTATGCAAAACGAATTGTAGGAAGAAAAGTTTTTGGCGGACAAAGTACTTACATACCACTCAAAGTTAATCAATCTGGAGTAATGCCCCTAATTCTGGCTATATCAGTTATGCTTTTTCCTGCAACAATTGCACAATTTATTCCCAACAGGTGGGTACAATCCTTTGCTAATGCATTAAGCCCAACTATACAGGGAAGAATCAATCCAATTTATGCCATTGCTTATACTATTCTTATTATTATATTTGCTTACTTTTATACCGCTATTACTTTTAATCCTCTGGACACCGCAGATAATCTGAGAAGGTACGGGGGATTTATACCAGGACTACGACCTGGAAAAAATACAGCAGATTACTTAACAAATATTTTAAACAGGATAACATTACCAGGTGCTATATTTTTAGCAATAATTGCTCTTCTTCCTGAGGTATTGATTAACTATATGGGACTACCCTTTAGATTTGGCGGAACATCTATACTTATTGCTGTAGGTGTTGCTTTAGATACTATGAGACAACTTGAGTCTCAGCTTACTATGAGGGATTATGAGGGGTTCCTAAAATGAGGATAGTTTTAATTGGAGCTCCGGGTGCGGGAAAGGGGACTCAGGCAAAAGTAATTTCTAATAAATTTAATATACCGTGTATTTCGATGGGAGATATTTTAAGAAATGAAATAAATAAAGGGTCTGAGTTAGGAAAAAAGGCAGTTAAATTTGTTGAGAGCGGAAAATTAGTTCCAGACGAAATAATAATTGAAATAATAAAGAATATGATAAGAAACAGTAGGTCAGAAAATGGGTTTTTAATGGATGGTTTTCCGCGGAATTTAAAGCAGGCAAAAATGTTTTCAAGTACACTGGATCATCTGGAGATAAAGTTGGATAAAGTAATAAATATAGTTGTTGATAAAGATGAAGTTATTGGCAGACTCAGCAAGAGAGGAACCTGCAAGGTGTGTAAAAGTGTATTCAGTATTGATAATAACAATGAAAACTTTATAAAGTGTCCAGAATGTGGAGGAGATTTAATAAAAAGAAAAGATGATGATGTGGAGGTTATTAAGCACAGGATGGAAGTGTACGAATCTGAAACCATACCACTTATTAATTTTTATGCTGATAAAGGACTGCTGGTAAATATCGATGGTTCCGGAGAAGAGAAAGAAATAACCGAAAGGATATTAAAATTTCTATGATAATATGCAAATCGGCGGATGAAATCAGATTAATGCGGGAGGCTGGCAGGATTGTAGCTAAAGTTTTTTTGAAAATAGAAGAAATTATAAAGCCTGGTATCACTACTGGCTATATAGATAAGATTGCCGAAGAGGTTATAACCGGTGAAAAGGCTGTTCCTGCTTTTAAGGGTTATGTAGGGAAGGTTGGCAAAAAACCTTTCCCCAATAGTGTCTGTATATCAATTGATGAACAAGTGGTTCATGGTATTCCAGGCAAGAGAGTTATAAAGGACGGAGAACTGGTCTCTATAGATATTGGAGTTAAAATAAATGGTTTTTATGGAGATGCTACACGGACTTATAAAGTTGGAAATGTAAGTAAGATTGCTGAAAGGCTATGGAATGCTACCAAAGAGGCACTTGATAAAAGTATAGAGCTGTGCGTCGTTGGAAACAGACTGTCAGATATCTCAAGTGTAATTGAAAACAGAGCCATGATAGATGGTTTTTCAGTGGTTAAAGATTTTGTAGGTCATGGAATTGGTAGAGAGATGCATGAGGACCCCCAGATATTAAACTACGGGCCTCCCGGACAGGGACCGGTTCTAAAGCAGGGTATGGTTTTAGCCATAGAGCCTATGTTTAATCAGGGCAGTAGTGATGTTGAAATATTAAGTGATCTGTGGACTGTTGTGACAATGGACAGTAAGCTTTCCTGTCACTTTGAGGATACGGTAGCGGTATTGGAAAATGGTCCTTTGATATTAACCAGAATTTAATAGCAGTAGTAAAATATTGTGGACATACTAAAAGTTTTTTGATAACCTACGTATTTGCGTTATTTTTAAATTGAAAATATTAGCACGGGGGTTTAAAGATTTCTAAAAAAGAAGGCATAATAGAAGCCGAGGGAACCATTTTAGAAGCACTTCCTAATGCTATGTTCAGGGTAGAGCTTGATAATGGTCATAAGGTATTGGCGCATATTTCAGGTAAAATGAGGATGCATTATATAAAAATTTTACCTGGTGATAAAGTTAAAGTAGAAATATCACCTTATGATCTAAATAGAGGAAGAATTACTTTTAGAAAAAAGTAATTATATTTAAAATTTATATTTTAAGGTTTGAATGATGGGAAGAAGATGACGGAAAGAAGGAATAAGAATGAAAGTTAAACCATCAGTTAAAAAAATATGTAAAAGCTGTAAGGTTATAAAAAGAGAAGGAAAAGTTATTATTATTTGTAAAAATCCCCGTCATAAGCAGAGGCAGGGTTAAGGAGGTTTCCAGTTGGTAAGAATTTCAGGTGTTGATATACCAAATGATAAGCACATTTGCATAGCTCTGACTTACATTTTTGGCATTGGCAGGTCAGTGGCAGAAGCAATGCTGGACAAACTAAATATTAATAAAAGTATAAAGGCTAAAGATCTCAGTGAAGATGAACTGGTTAAGATAAGAGAATATATAGAAAAGAACTACACTATTGAGGGAGATCTTAGAAGAGAAGTAAGCCAGAATATAAAGAGACTAATCGAGATAAACTCTTACAGGGGCATCAGGCATAAAAGAGGATTGCCGGTTAGAGGTCAGAGGACTCACACAAATGCCAGGACCAGGAAAGGTAAGAGAAGAAGTGTTGGTATAAGGAAAAGTCAGTCATAATAAAAATTTCAGGAGGTAAATTTGGTTAAAAAAACTACCAGTAAAAGAAGAGTAAAAAGTAAAGAAAGAAAAAATATACCTTACGGGATTGCACATATTCAGTCTACTTTTAATAATACTATTGTGAATATAACTGACTTGAATGGTAATACTATTGCCTGGGGTAGTGCTGGAGGACAGGGTTTCAAAGGTTCCAGAAAAAGTACTCCGTTTGCTGCTCAAATAACTGCAACTGCAGTGGCTAGAAATGCCAGGGAGCATGGAGTTACTAGAGTAGATGTGAGAGTTAAGGGTGTTGGGTCTGGCAGGGAAACTGCTGTAAGGTCTCTTCAGGCAGCTGGACTGGAAATTGGTGATATAATTGATGTAACGCCGGTACCTCATAACGGCTGCAGGCAACCTAAGAGGAGAAGAGTTTAAAAAAGTTTAAAACAAGGAGTTATAATAAATGGCAGTAGCTAAAGGGCCTGCCTGCAAACAGTGCAGGAGAGAAAGAGTAAAATTATTTTTAAAAGGACAGAGATGTTTTTCTGATAAGTGTGTATTGGAAAAAAAGCCTTACGTTCCTGGGCAGAGAGCTAAGAGAAGACTTATGGAAACTGATTATTCCGCGCAGTTAAGAGAAAAACAAAAAGCTAAGAGATATTACGGGGTATGGGAGAGGCAATTTAAAAATTATTACAAAAAAGCAGTGAAGAGAAAAGGAGTTACTGGAGAAATATTACTCCAGTTGCTGGAGACCAGGCTTGATAATATTGTTTATGTTATGGGTTTTGCTGCATCCAGAGTTCAGGCCAGGCAGTTAATTAACCACGGGCATATTCAAGTTAACGGCAGGAAAGTTGATAAACCTTCATATCAGTTAAAAGAAGGACAGGAAATAAGCGTTGCCGAGTCCAGTAAGGAAATAATTCCAATAATGGAGGCAAAAGAAAGCGGAGGAAGTCTAACCATGCCCGAATGGTTAGAAGTCGATCTGGATAATCTTAAAGGAAAGCTCGTAAGATATCCAAAGCGGGATGAAATAAGAGTTCCTGTTAATGAACAAATAATAGTAGAGCTTTATTCTAAGTAGTTTAAATATTCATTTGGATATTCTTTTCTTTAGGAGGTAGATATAAATTGTTAAAAATGCATAAGCCAAATGTGAGCATTAAGCATAAAGATGATTTTTCTGGCGAGTTTATTATTGAGCCATTAGAAAGAGGTTTTGGGCACACTTTAGGTAATTCGATTAGGAGAGTTCTACTTTCATCTATAGAAGGAGTGGGGATTACAAGGATCAGGGTTGGAGACATCATGCATGAATTTTCAACTTTAGATGGAATGAAAGAAGATATGATAGAATTCATCACTAATCTTAAAGGAGTTGTTTTTAGAATGGAAAGTGATGTGCCGGTATTGTTGAAACTTGAAAAGAAAGGTCCTGGAACTGTAAAGGCTTCAGCTATAAAACTATCTTCTGATGTGGAGATAGTAAATC
>JAHIPJ010000005.1 GCA_018894445.1 Actinomycetota bacterium | reverse complement strand
CTCCTAAAATAATTATATCTGGATTTAATAAATTAACTAAATTAACTATCCCTGTTGCAAGATATGCTGCAATATCCGTTATAATTTCTTTTGCTAATTGATCATTTTTTTCCAATGCACTACGAAAAATAGATGGGGTAATCTGATTTATATCTCCTTTTACTAATTCCAACATCATTGTGTGTTTTCCTTCTTCTATAGAAGATAATACTTTGGAGTAGATAGCAGGCCAGTTAACATAATTTTCAAGGCAGCCTCTATTTCCACAATCACAGAGAATACCATTTCTATCTATGGTTGTATGGCCAAACTCTCCTGTCCCACCACTGCACCCTCGAAAGATATGTTCATTTACTACAATTCCAGCTCCCACTCCATCATCAATTGTAATATAAATCAAATTTTTAAATTTTCTATATTCTCCAAATCTCTTTTCAGCTAACACAATGGCATTGGTATCATTTTCTAACCAAATTTTTAGTTTAAACTGTTTCTCCATCATTTCTTTTAAAGGAATGTTCTTTAATTTTAATTTTGTATTTTCACAAATTACAGCTTTGTTTACATCAACAATCCCAGGAGAGGTAATGGAAATCCCAATACATTTTGTTAAATCCGGGTATGCTTTTAAAAATTGATTAACTGACTTTATAAGATAATCGATAAATAATTTACCTGTTAGATTATTAACAGGAAATTTTTTTTGCCTACGAATTTTTGCTTCTAAATTTGTTTCAGCAATTATAATATAGGAATTAGTAATAGCAACTGCGATAATAAATTTACTATCTGAAAAAAATTTAATAAGAATAGGTTTTCTTCCACCGCTGGATTTTCCTACACCATCCTCATATACCAATCCTTGTTGAATTAATTCTCTTGCTGCAGCAGTCACCGTTGTAGAGCTTATCTTGTACTTTTTAGCTATTTCGCTTCTAGAAATAGGACCATAATTTTGTATCGTTCTAAGAATTATAGATCTATTTAATTCCTGAATTAATTTTAAATCCCCAGTTCTTTGCATTTAATTAAACCCTTATTTGTAGACTTACTTTTTCCAGTGACTTTATTAAGTATTTTACTTATGATATACTAAAACATAATTAATTGTCAATAAAAATTATTTAAGATGTTTTAACAATAATGTCACCATTGGTGAAATCTTCCGGGACCATAGCTTTTACCTGAACTGATTCAGATGGAAATAGTGAGACACAGTTATCACAACCAATTGATGAGTTTGGGAAATTAGCCGCAAAAGCACTTTTTAATGAAATAAAAACAAAAAATAAAGAAAATATAGAGGTAGTTGTTGAACCAAAAATAATTATAAGGAAATCAACAAGAGCTTTGTAGTATCTTCTTATTTACTGCTGAACAATAAAGTTTAAGGCTTTTGGAACTACTTTGAATTTTGCCGGCAGCTTGCAAATATATTCCCCATCAGCAAATACACTAAAATTATATTCGCTGTCTATTTGGAAATCATTAACTCTGAAATATTCAACATATGGGTCGCTTAAATGCTCACCTTTGAAAACGCTTGGAAATGCTTTTATCAAATGAATTTTACTCATTCTTTTTATTATACATACATCAAGTATTCCATCTTCAGGATCAGCATTGGGTGCAATTTGCATGCCGCCTCCATATCTAGGCAAATTTCCTACTACCATAAACATTGCATCTAATTCTCTTTCATTGCCATCAAATTTTATAAAAAATTTTTTTGACCTGTAAGTTATCAAAGTTCTATAAACTGCATAAGTATATTTAGCAGGTCCTTTAATAGGGAATTTTGTATTATTTGCAAGATCTGTTACTATGGAATCAAAACCTGCTCCCGCAACCCCCAGATAATAATATTTGCTGTTTATCAATCCCAGGTCAATTCTTTTTACTGCACCCTTTTTTATAGCCTTGCAGCAGCTGTCTAAATCAGGCAGTATGTTCAGGCTTGCAGCAATATCATTTCCGGAACCAAAAGGGATGCATCCCAGATTCTTTCTGGTTTCAGCAAGAGCATTAGCCATGTAGTGTAAAGTCCCATCGCCGCCAACAGATATGAAGTTTGTGATCTCTGAGTTTAAATTCAGGCGTATGGCTTCAGTTATGTCATCAGCGCTTTTGCTTATATGTATTTCGTAATCCAGATTATATTTATTGAATGCTGATTCTACCTTTTCTTTAGCTTCAAGCGCTTTACCTTTAAAAGATGAAGGGTTTAGTATTAATAAATTTTTCATTGCTTTATTATATTAGGTTCTTTGAAAAAGTAAAAGATATTGGATTTAAGCATAATTGATTGTAAGCCCACGACTGGTCAAGTAATAAAGAATTTCTTTTCCAAGTGCATCTTTTCCAATATGGCTTGCAATAACTCCTTGATGACTAGTGCTGAAACATGATAAGCAAAATTTGCAGGAGCTCCACTAAACTGTTTTCCTTTAGGAAATAAATCCCATAATATCTCACCCAATCCAACTATTGTATATACTTCATTTTTTATACTCATACTCTTTTTTATTAAAACTTTAAGTTAGCCCACTTTTAAATTTCAGCTAACAGAAGCAATTCAATATCCTAACAAATTAAGATAGTTAGCGAAAAATATTTAAATCTTTAATGTCCCATCCAGCATATACTGTAATCTCCTTGGTCTATCCAGACATCCAGCAAAGCCTTCGAAACCCTTTGCTTTTAGCTTCCATGTCAGTACTACATTATTCCCGTGTATATCTTCAATAACCCGCGCAGTATAGCTTTGCGTATCCGTACCAAGTAAAACTTCTTTATTATCCATTGGAGCAAATTTGCCAAGAAGTGTTTCTGACTGATAATATAATATTCCAGTCTGTGGCATAAAAGGTTTTATCTCTCTTTTATGTTTCTCTGGATACCAGGAAGCACACGTGGTAAATAACAAATACCATCTTCCATTTTTGAAATGAAGGTCAGGTACCTCCATATTATAAAAATTACCGGCATCAGTCGCAGGACTCATTACTTTCCAGTCCAGCAAATCTCTAGATTTTGCTCTTGCAATACACCCTCTTCCATCATGACTCCCATAATTGACTCTTGCACATATAAATACATAATAAAATTTATCTTCCTTATTATAGACTACGAATGGGTCCCTCCAGTGTTCCAATCCATCCATTGATATATTAGCTTTTTCATACCAATCTGGATGTGCCTCTATCACCGGATTATGTTTATATTTTTCCCAGGTATATAAATTCTCTGATATCGCAATTCCAATCCTCTGAATTTTTCCTACATCTTTTGTAGAAGTTGATGTATAAAACATATAGTAAATCCCATTCTTTTCAATTACCGTTCCGGTCCAAATTGAAACATCATCCCAGCTTCCTGCTGGGCCTGCTTTAAGTACAGTTTCTTCTTCTTTCCATATTTCTAGATCCCTTGAAACTGCATGCCCTACAGATGCAACTGAATGTCTACTATCCGCACTTTGTATTTTTCTTGATGCCTGCAGGTAATATATATGATAAAGGTCTTTTCTTTTTACTAACCAAAAATCCCACATATATTTATCTTTAGGAAAATAATATACAACACTCACTATTCACCTCTCCATGTTTAATGCTATCTTATGACTTTTAAAATCTTTGCCGTTGCTTCAAATGAAACTGTATTAACAAATATCCCGGCTGAAAGTCCAAATCCTGCTTTTATTGATAATCTATGTGCAATTTCTATATGCCAATGGTAATACTTATTTTCTTCTATATCTTTGTAAATGCATAAATTATAAGGTGGACGTTTTAAATAAGTTCCGCCTTCTTTTTTATAATTTATAAAATCACATTTAATCTCATTATTTTATTATTTGTAAATGTATTTTTTATCTCAAACCTTATTTCGGTCTTACTAAAACCCGACTCATCAGCTATGTTAATAACATATTTTTCTCTTAATTCTAGGGTTTGACTCAATTCATCTTTTATTACTTTATATATATCTTTTACAATCATTCAATGATAACTTCTAATTACTAATTTATCACTAATTATACTTATCCTTTAATGCCACTTGATGCTATTGAGCGCGCAAACCATTTCTGAAATATTAAGAAAACAACTAGTGATGGGATAGTTACCATTGAGGCAAAGGCAAAGATATCACCCCACATCTTGGGGTCCTGGGTAAATAATTGCTGTATCGCTACCGTCAATGGTCGATACTCATATCCACGGGTCACCATCAAAGGCCAGAGGAAATCATTCCAACGAAATAGAAATTGTAAAATTGTAACAGCGGCAAAAACTGGTAGTGATAAAGGAATAATAATATTCCAATATACCCTAAATGAACTAGCACCGTCTACAATGGCAGCTTCATCTATTTCCTTTGGTATACCAATGAAGAACTGGTAAAAAAGAAAGATAGAAAAAGCATCAGCTATAAAAGGAATAATCTGTACGTGATAACTATCTATCCAGCCAACTGTATTTACCATTAATAAGAGTGGTATTGCTATCGATTCAATAGGGACAATAATTAATGCAATAATCAATGAAATTATAATATTTCTCCCTCTAAATCGTAATCGAGCTAGTGAATATGCAATCATGCTGTTAACAATAAGCCCTGCAAACACAATGGTTCCTACAATAAATAATGAGTTGAACATAAAACGTCCAAAGTGTAATTGGGTAAAAACATCAAAATAGTTCTTAAACCCTATGTCGCCATAAGGTACAAAAGCACGCAAATTACTCATATCACTTATTATCTGTGTCTCATTATTCTTAATCGAAGAAACAAACATAAAGACGGTAGGAAAAAGGAAGAATAAAGCTATAACCACTAAAATTAAATATCTAATTCCTATGCTCATCCCTTTACTCCCTATACAACGTAGACCACAAGGATTTTTATTAGTAGCTACATTATTTTTCATATTACTTACTCACCTTCTCTCTCCCCGTAGATATATCCGTTGTACCATCGAAACAAACAATACAATTAAGAAGAAAAGTGCTGCAATAGCAGATGCATAACCAACCCGGAATTGTGCAAATCCTTCTTTGTACAGCAAAACAATAGTTGTTAGTGTAGCTGATTGTGGACCACCTTGTGTCATTACCCAAACCTGTGTAAAAAGCTTAAAAGCAAGAATAGTCGTTGAGGTTACCACAAAAATAGTAGTATTTTTCAACTGGGGTAAAGTGATGTACCAGAACTTTTGCCATGCATTAGCGCTATCTACCTCTGCTGCTTCATATAGCTCAGCTGGGATACCCTGTAGACCAGCCAAGTATATTACCATTTGGAACCCTACTCCCTGCCAGATAGATAGTATCATAATAGCAGTAAGAGCTAACCTAGTATCATGCAACCAATTATAAGGCCCCAATAAACCACCACTAATGGTCTTTATGAATTGATTAATAAAACCTTCACCTGGATTATACAAAAAGGACCATACTATAGCTACAACAACCATGGTGGTTACAACTGGAGTAAAGTAGATGGTACGAAATAAATTAATAAAACGAAGCTTCTGATTGACCAGAACAGCTAAGAGTAGAGCAAACGCTGTCTGCACCGGAACAACAACAATAGCAAATATGAAATTATTAAGTAATGCTCGGTGAAAATACTCATCCATAAAAAGCCGTAAAAAATTACGAAAACCAACAAACTGAGTTGACATATTTAGATTTGGTATTAATCGCTGATCAGTAAAGGATAAAAAAAAGGCGGTTATAAATGGCACCACCAAAAAGATAAAAAGAAGTATCAATGCAGGAGCACATAAAACCCAGGCTACTGTTACTCCTCTTTTTCTCTTATAACCAAAACCTCTCTTTAAATTTGATCTTAAATCTGAATTGTTTGATTTCCTTCTCATATTTTATGTTCTGATTTAAGTATGTGCACCCATTGCCATTTACCTACTCTGATTCCTTTTTAATCTTTTATATTATAGCCTGTTTAATTATTTAATGTACTAAATGGTATGGGTGCACAACTTACCAAATACCAAATTACTAGATGATCTCAGTCTTAGTATGCCTAGTGCCTACGAAGAGCTTGCTTGCAACGTTAATTAATTACAACCAATTCCAGAAACTATTCCGCAATGGGATAGCCCTGGTTGTCTTCAATATCCTGGTCAATTTTCTCAACTGCTTTATCAAGCTCTGATTTAACATCTGCTCCACCGACAATGTTTTGTACCGCCTCTGCAAACGCAGTAGTTATGGTTGGATAAGCTGGAGTTATGGGCCTTGGTACAGCAACTCCTCCTTCCAATTGTTGTACAAATATATTCAAAGGACCACCTTCTCCAAATAACTCTGATTGTGCCAATGCTGACTTGCGAGCAGGTACCGCACCATTCGCATTAGTCATTCGAAGAATTTCATCTGGTTCGATCAGGAATTCAAGAAATTTCCAGGCTGCATCCGGATTTTCAGAACTAGAGGTTATACCCCAGCACCAGGATCCCATTCCAGTAACAGCCTTTTTCCCAAATATGGGCATAGGAATTAATACTAAATCATCACCTAGACCTTCACTATGTGGTGTCCACATCCAGTGGCCTACAAAAGATAAAGCACTTATTTTCCTACCATAAAAATCATCATCTCCTGCTGGCGCTGCATTAGAATATCCATCAACAAACAAGCTTTGGAACCAAGTTAATGCTTCCACAGCTTCAGGACTGTTAAGTACTCCTTCTGCTGATTGATAATCACTACGGTCAATTAAATCAGCACCCCAACCCTGTATAATAGGTGAAAAACCATATGTATACCATTCACCCTGTCCATAGTTCATCTTAAAGTCAATGGCATACTCCACTTCATCCAATGCCTGAAGTGCCGCAAGAGCTTCTTTAAACTCTTCCAATGTCCAGGCATCCTCAATACTGGTTGGAATACGTACTCCTGCTTTTTCAAGATATCCCTTATTACCCCAGATACCTAATCCTGAATCAAATGTTCCCAGTGAGTATAACTTACCTCCATATGTGCCCTGCTCAATTATAGAAGGAAGAAAGTCATCCTTTAATTCACTTGACACATACTCTTCAATCGGTATAAGGTGTCCAGCCCATGTGTAGTTATACAAATTAGGACCATCAAAATCCAGTAAATCAGGTAGATCCCCAGCTAAAGATGCTGCAGCTACTTGTTCATTATAAGAACCTTCAGGAAGCATAGTCGCATTCACTATGACTTCATCCTGCGTAGTATTAAATTCTTCTATCTGTTTCTCTAGTGCATCACGTTCCTCTCCCTTGCCGGAGTGAAACCACACCTCGATTGTTACAGGTTCTTCTACTATTTTTACTTCCGCTTCTTCCACAGTTGCAACTTCTTCAACTGCTTTTTCTTCTGGTACCTTTTCCTTCTTACACCCAGTAAGTGAGAAACTTGTCACCATTGCTATACCAATCACTAATACTATCAACCATAACAATACCTTCTTCATTTTTGCTCTCCTTTCTTGATAGATTTACCTTTTGGTAATTTTTAATAAAATTTTTTTGAGATTTGTTTATTCTATATATTTTGATGATGTCGAATAATATCTGATCAAATCTCATCTTTAATTTACCATATAACCTCCTTTCCAAATATTACCTTTGTAATTTTAAAAATATGCTACTAAATCAACTATAAATATTGTAAGCGCTTACAATTTTATGCAAAAAATTAAAAAATTAACTTTAACTGATATTCTTATTATAGGAATATGTAAGCGTTTACAATTATATAAGTTTATTATATTATAAAAGGAAATAATTGCAAGAACTTTATTTTTATAAATATTTTTTTAGGATAAACAAAGATAAAATGACTGAGAAAAAAAAT
>JAHIPJ010000083.1 GCA_018894445.1 Actinomycetota bacterium | reverse complement strand
TATAAAAAATGCCTTAAAGCTCAGGGAACTCAATCCTAAAATAAATATTTATATTATTTACCGGGATATTAGAAGCTATGGAATAAAAGAGCTCTATTACAAAAAAGCCAGGGAAGAGGGAGTAATTTTTATTCGTTATGAGGAAGATTCTAAGCCAGAGGTAAGAAATGATGGTGGCAGGCTCAAGATAAAGGTAAAAGACTTAATTTTAAACCGAAATCTTCTCATTTATACAGATCTTTTGGTACTTAGCTCAGGAATCGTTGCTAATAAGGGAAACAAGAATTTATCCCAGATGCTTAAAGTACCATTAAATGCTGATGGCTTTTTCCTGGAAGCACATGTTAAATTGCGCCCGGTAGATTTTGCTACTGATGGGATTTTTGTATGTGGATTAGCTCATTATCCTAAAGATATCTCAGAAGCGATTACTCAAGCTAAAGCTTCTGCTGCCCGGGCGATGACTATCCTGACCAAAGAATATTTACAAGCCGAGGGTAAGATTTCCGAAATACGCAAAGAGAGATGCTCGGGCTGCGGACTCTGTGTTGAAATTTGCCCCTATAAAGCATTAGAACTTGACGAAAAGGAGAAAGTTGCCGTAATAAACGAGGTGTTATGTAAAGGTTGCGGTGTTTGTGTTTCTTCTTGTCGAGCAAATGCTATAGATTTAAAGGGTTTTAAAGATGAACAAATTCTAGCGGCATTAGAGGTTATCTAAAAATGAAAAATATCCATAACTGGGAGCCTAAAATAGTTGCTTTTCTCTGTAACTGGTGTTCGTATGCGGGGGCTGATTTAGCTGGAGTATCGCGAACTCAATATCCACCTAATGTACGGGTTATTCGTGTGCCCTGTTCAGGAAGGGTAGATCCTTTCTATATTATAAAGGCATTACAAAACGGTATTGACGGGGTTTTAGTTTCTGGTTGTCATCCTGGAGACTGTCATTATATCAGTGGGAATTTGATTGCTCGCAGAAAATTTGCACTACTGAAAAGTTTCCTGGAATATATTGGGATTGAGCCAGGACGAGTACAGTTTTCCTGGGTCTCAGCAGCAGAAGGTGGTCGCTTTGCCCAGATCATAGAGAAAGTTACCAGGGAAGTGAAAGAATTAGGTCCTATTAGAAAAATGGTAAAAAAGTTTTAAATCTGTTAGGTTCGTTTTTTTTGAAATGAACCAAACAGAGCTAACGATATTAACGAAAAAAAGAAATGATTGAAAAAATAAAAGAAACAGTAAAAAAACTATTCAAAGAAAATAAAATTGATATTTTTATCGGTTATAGTGAGGGAACTTTACCTTTGAGGTCAACACCCTGTTTTATTACTGAACCAGATGATATAGAAAAATTAGTTTGGAATTCTTATTGTTTTAATAACCTAGCTGTATATCTTCCCAGGTTTTTTCTCCCTCAGCTACAAAAGAAAGATGTAAAATTGCCTAGAATAGGTATCCTGGCCAAAGGATGTGATAGCCGTTCCATAGTGGGTCTAATTAAGGAACATCAACTACCCAGAGAAAACCTTTATATAATCGGAATTGCCTGTGAGGGAATGATAGATATAAAAAAGATACAAGATGCAGGATGTAAGATGAAAGAAGTCGAGATAGTTGCTGCCGAGGAGAAAAATGGCAAGGTGCTGGTCGAAGATGAGGATAAAAAAAAGATAGAACTTGAAAAAGAAGAGTTATTGGCTGAGGCATGTAAGAGTTGTCAATATACTGCTCCACTGATTTATGATGTTTTGATTGGAGAAGAAAAAAGAAAAACTAAAGAGGAAGAACGGGCAGCATTTATTGAAGAGTTTGAAAAAAAGCCCCTTGAGGAAAGATGGAAATATTTCCAGGAACAAGTATCAAAATGTATTAGATGCTACGCTTGCCGCCAGGCATGTCCTAATTGTTATTGTAAAGAATGCTTTGCCGAACAGACCAAGCCAAAATGGATAGGGATAACCGATAATATTTCAGATATTATGTTTTACCAGATTGGTCGAATATTCCATCAGGCGGGACGTTGTATTGATTGTGGAGCTTGCGTACGAGCTTGCCCAATGGGAATCGACCTGCGAATCTTTACTTATAAATTGATAAAAGATGTAAAAGAATTTTTTGGATATGAGGCAGGGATTTCCTTGAAAGAGTCCCCACCGTTAGCAACTTTTAAATCAGATGACCGACAAGAATTTATTACTGAGCCGTAGATTGAGTTAAAAATGAAAAATGCAGAATTAAAAATTATTAAGAAGAAAGATGTTTTAAACTTTTTGGATAGCTTAAAGAAAGAATACAATATCCTTGTCCCAATGGAGAAAAATGGTGATATCCGCTTCTCTGAATTCAATTCTGGACAGGATATTCCCTGGGATTATCGAAATACAAAAATCTCACCCAAAGAAATATTCTTTCCTCAGGCAGAAACATTATTTTCTTTCGGAGCAGAAGCTTCAGCCTCGTCTAACAGAAGTGGGGTGTTTGCGTCAGCAAACGAGCCTAAAGGATCTACCCCAAAAACAGACAGCAATAAGCGAACTACGAACTATTTAATTTTTGGCATTCGACCTTGCGATGCTCAAGCCTTTTCTTTATTAGATAAACTCTTTGGAGGAGATGATTTCCAGGACCCGTACTACCTGAGGAAAAGGAAACAGACAACTATTGTCTCCCTGGCCTGTAATAAACCGCAGATTACCTGTTTCTGTACTTCCTTGAAGGGGAAACCGGATAATGAAGAAGGATCAGATATTATTTTATTTGATCTGGGGGAGAATATTCTTGTCAAACCAATAACCAAAAAAGGTGAGGAATTTATTGAAAATTTGGATAGTTGGTTTAAAGAAGCTAAGAAATCCGATGT
>JAHIPJ010000082.1 GCA_018894445.1 Actinomycetota bacterium | reverse complement strand
TTTCTTGAACTGTGAGATCGAATTTAAATTTGGCGAGTTTGAATTTCTCCATCTTCTTCCTTTACAAAGTTCTTAACGGAGCTAGAAATGTATTACTTTGTGTCTATTTTAATATTTTTATAAATGAAATCAATCAAGCGAATTGCCTATCAGCTCTGACGAGTGATTTTTTTATTTTATCACAAAACAACCTTACCCGGGTATAATTTTTTATAGTGAATTTTTGGGACATACTTCCCTAATAATTACAATAATATAATATATGCCAGTGGAATTCATTAAAAATTTCTAAGCAATTCCTTTAAACCAGTATATCTCTTTTCAACAATATTTCTATTTACTGCCATCCCTATTGCCTTTTTACTTCCAACCATTACCACAAGTTCCCTGGCCCTGGTAATCGCTGTATAAAGTAAATTTCTTTGCAGCAGCATATAATGAGAAGTTAAGAGGGGTATTATGACACATTTGAACTCAGACCCTTGAGATTTATGAATAGATATAGCATAAGATAAACTTAATTCGTCCAGCTCAAAAAAACTATAGTCAACAGTTCTGCCATCAAAATTTACTGTGATTTCTTCCATTTCCATATCTATACCGTTTATAAATCCTATATCCCCATTATAAACATCTTTCTCGTAATTATTTTTTAACTGCATTACTTTGTCATTTAATCGGTACTGCACAGAACCCCTTAACACTTTTTGACTATTAAAATTTAAAGTATCCTGAATTTTGGAGTTTAAATTATTAACTCCTACAATTCCTTTATTGGTAGGAACCAGAACCTGGACATCATAAAGGGGATTGTAATTAAAGCTCTTAGGAATCTTTTGGGTTAATAGATTTAATATCAAATCAACAACTTCTTCAGGCTCATTTTTTTCAATAAAGAAGAAATCATTATTTTTTGGTTTACCGATATATGGAAACTGGCCATCCCGGACTTTATGGGCATTATGTATAATAAGACTTTCACCCTCCTGCCTGTATATATTTTTAAGTTCAATTACAGGAACTATACCTGAACTGATTATATCACTTAAAACGTTTCCAGGACCTATTGCGGGTAATTGGTCTACATCACCTACAAAAATGACACAGGTTTGAGGTTTTACGGCTAAAAGCAAATTTCTCATCAACCTTATATCCAGCATTGAAGCTTCATCAATTATTACAATATCTGCATTAATAGGGTTTTTTTCATTTTTTAAAAATTTATTTAATTTTGGGTTGTAATTTAGAAGCCTATGTATAGTTTTTGCTTCCTTACCAGTAGTCTCACGCAGCCTTTTAGAAGCTCTTCCCGTTGGAGCGCCTAAAAGAACGCTTTTATTTTCCTTTTCAAAAATTTTTATAACAAAATTCAGTATGGTACTTTTTCCTGTACCTGGACTTCCGGTTATAACCAGTATTTTTTCATTTACCGCCTTTTCAATGGCTTTTATCTGAATATCATCCAGAATTATTCTTTCTTTTGCTGCCAGATTATTTATTAAATCGTATATACCATCCTTTTTGCTTCCCCTCATCTTATGTTCCATTTCATCGCCTAAAAGCGCCAGAATTTTTCCACTTACGTATTTTTCAGCATTATAGATACTGGCCAGATAAACTTTGCTTACATTATCTTTAACAATAATTATTCTTCCATCCCCTTCAAGTTTACTTAAAGCATCGATAATCTTTCCTAATTCCGTGCAAAGAAAATTTTCTGCTATCTCTATAAATTCTTCATATGGGAAGTAGCAATGCCCTTCTCCCTCTGCAGACTTTAGTAAATGAATTATTCCTGCCTTTATCCTGAACAACGAATCTTTTTCAATACCTGTTTTTAATGCAATTTTATCTGCAGTTTTAAAACCTATTCCAAATATATCCTCTGACAGCCTATAAGGGTTTACCTTTATAACATTTATGGAATTATCACCGTAATTATTATAAATTTTTGTAGCATAAGTATTGCTTATTCCATAGGATTGCAAAAAGATCATAACCTCTCTTATATTTTTATGTTTTTTCCAGGATTTTGAAATTAAATTTATTCTTTTTTTACCAATACCATCTATCTCATTTAATCTTTTTGGCTCTTCATCCAGTATTTTTAAAGTGTCAAGCTTAAAATGAGAAACTATTCTGTTTGCCATTACCGGTCCAATACCTTTTATTAAACCTGAGCCTAAATAATTCTCGATACCAACAGCAGTAGCTGGTTCAGTTGTCTTAATGCTTTCAATTTCAAATTGTTGTCCATAATTCCTGTTTAAAATCCATTTTCCAGTCACTTCCAATTTTTCACCACATTGAAGCTCAAAAGCATTTCCTACAATGGTTGCCAGACTATTATCCTCTAACCTTACTTTTCCAACTATAAACCCGGTTTCAGAATTTTTAAAAATAATCTTCTCTAAAATTCCTCTGATTTTACTTTTTTGATTGTTCATTTTGAGGTTATTTGAGGCTATTTGCAGCCTCAAATTCTTTTATAAACTTTGGAATAGAATCTACGGGTAGCTCTACTCTCTTACAATCTTTCCTATACTCAACATCAATTAATCTACTGCCCAGAAATTTCCTGCCTAAAATAAATCTAACAGGGATTCCTATTAAATCTGAATCTTTAAATTTTATTCCTGCACTTACATCTCTATCATCATAAAGAACTTCGACATCTAATTTTTTTAAAGTCTTACATATCATGTCGCTTGCTTTAGATAACTCGCTATTTTTTTCAGTGGTAACAATAATATTAACTGTAAATGGAGCTATAGAAGGCGGCCATATTATCCCTTTATCATCGTGCAGTTGTTCTATCGCTGCTGCAAGTATTCTACTGACCCCTATTCCGTAACAGCCCATAACTAAAGGCTTCAACTTTCCATCTACATCCAGGAATCTGGCATCCAACTTTTTACTGTATTTATCGCCCAACTTGAAAATATGTCCAACCTCAATTCCTTTTTCAATCTTCAGTTCTTTCCCGCAATTAATACATCTGTCTCCCTGCTCTGGATAAGTAAAATCGCCCCACTTGTTTATTTTATTATCTTTATTTTCCTTACCAGTCTCAGAAATGGATTTTGACATTTCATAATTTGCTGAATAACCGCATGCCGGACAAAAAACCAATTTTTCTTCACCATTTTCAGCAAGTACCATAAATTCATGGGAATAGCTCCCGCCGATCAGCCCCGTCTCAGCCTCAACCACCTTGTACTGGAGACCAATTCTTTCAAGTATCCTGCAATAAGCATCGTACATCTTCTTATAAATAACCACCAAATCATCATCGTTCCTGCAGAAACTATAGGCATCTTTCATAATAAACTCTCTGGCTCTGAGTAACCCATATCTCGGTCTCATTTCATCCCTGAACTTGACCTGGATTTGATATAAATTTACAGGCAGATTTTTATATGATTTCAAATCTAAATATGCCAGATAGGTTATTAGCTCCTCATGAGTAGGTCCAAGACAGAAATCCCTTTTGTTCCTATCTTTTAACCTGAACATTTCAGGACCATACTCTTTCCACCTACCTGACTTTTCCCATAAAACCGAAGGTTGCATAACCGGTAAAAATAACTCGATAGCTCCCGAATTATTCATTTCCTGTCTAATTATCTCTTCAATTTTTTTTAGGACTCTGAATCCCAGTGGCAAAAAAGAATAAATACCTGATGCAACTTTTCTGATAAGTCCAGCTCTCAGAGCTAAGGAATGGCTTGGTATTTCGGCTTCGCTGGGTATTTCTTTTAAAGTTGGAATAAAAAATTGAGAAAATTTCAATTTAAGCTCCCTTTTACCTATTTAAACTAATCTTTCTAACTCCTTTTTTAATTCTTTAGCTGCAATATTTTTATCTACTCTTTTTATCACTCTGCCCTTTAAAAATACTGCAGCCTTATCTTTACCAAAGGCTATCCCCAGATCTGCATCTTTTGCCTCTCCAGGTCCATTTACAATACAACCCATAACTGCTAATTTCAAATTCTTTTTTATATCTGCAGTCAGCTTCTCAATTTCATCTACAATTTGCTCTAAATCATCCGTCGTTCTTCCGCATGTGGGACAGGAAATGATATCCACTCCCACCTTTCTTAAGCCTAAACTATTAAGAATTATATATGCAGCTTTTACTTCATCAATTGATTTTCCGGTCAGCGAAACCCTGATGGTATCTCCTATTCCTTTAGACAGTAAGATACCAATGCCCACTGAAGACTTTATGCTGCCCCTGAATTTAGGTCCTGCTTCAGTCACACCTAGATGTAAAGGATAATCAACTTTATTTGATACTAGCTCATATACATTTATGGTATCCAGAACTGATGATGCTTTTGCCGATATTTTAAAATTTTTAAATTTTAAACTTTCTAAAAGTCTAACATTTTCCAGCGCGCTTTCAACCATTGAGTTGACAATGTTCCCGTTATTTTCTTTCAAAATCTTTTTATCTATAGAACCTGAATTTATTCCAATCCTTACGGCAATTTTTTTCTTTTTGGCTTTTTCTACAATCTCTCCAACTCGCTCATGCCCACCTATATTACCCGGATTTATTCTTATGCCATCTACCCCTATGTCCATACATTCCAGAGCTAACCTGTAATCAAATTGAATATCAGCTACTGCTGGAACTGAAAAAATCCCTTCATCAATTAATCGTTTAAGATAACTTATGGATATCTTTTCGGGTATCGCTATTCTAATGAGCTCGCAACCACTCCCGATCAGCTCTTTTATTTCACTTCTAATGTCGTCTAAATCCTCCAGCTTGCTTTTAGTCATGGACTGGACAATAATAGGGCTGCTGCCTCCTATCTTCAATTTCCCTACCTGTATAATCCTGGTTTTTTTTCTTTTTATTTGCATTTGAGATTATTATGTATTTAATTATTACATATTCGTGATATTGAAAGGATTTATTATATCAAAAACAAGACCAATGATAAGTATGGAAACCAGAATGAATATTCCTATAGAATTGAGAACCTCCAAAACTTTCCTGGGAACAGGTCTTTTCCTTATGGTCTCGATTATGATTAATACGATATGTCCTCCATCTAAAGGGAGAACTGGAATTAAGTTTCCAAAACCCATTAGAATAGAAACCAGTGCAATAAAAAAAATAAAATTCTGCATACCCATTGATACTGA
>JAHIPJ010000081.1 GCA_018894445.1 Actinomycetota bacterium | reverse complement strand
TAGATGGAGGGTTTAGTGCATTTTCGGGAGTTTGATTCGTATATCGTATATCGTATATAGTATATAGTGAAGAAGAAAGAGAAAGGAAGAGTTAAGAATCCAGGAGCCATGAGCTAGTAGTCAGAATAAAATATAAAGTGTGTTGTTAATAAATACTGTAACAAGTAATATGTAGGGGCAGGCCTTGTTTCTGTCAGCTAAAAATGGAGGAGAGAAATGAAAAAACAAAATATTGGATTAATTGGTTTAGGGGTAATGGGTCAAAATTTAATTTTAAACATGGAGGACAAAGGTTATTCTGTAGCTGTTTATAATAGAACCAGTGCTAAGACAGAAGATTTTGCCAAAGGTGCAGCTAAAAGTAGAAATATTTTACCTACTCATTCCTTAAAAGAATTTGCAAGTTCCTTAGAAACTCCACGTAAGATAATTTTATTGGTAAAGCAAGGAAAACCGGTAGATGATTATATTAAAAAACTTATTCCTTTATTAGATAAAGGTGACTTGATTATTGATGCTGGCAATTCTTATTTCAAAGATACGGTAAGGCGTAATAAAGAATTAAATGATTTAGGATTATTATTTATTGGAACAGGAATTTCGGGGGGAGAAGAAGGAGCCTTGAAAGGTCCTGCCATAATGCCTGGCGGACAGAAAGAAGCTTATAATCTTGTAGAGGATATGTTTAAAAAGATTGCGGCTAAATCCTATGATGGTGTTCCCTGTGTATCCTATATTGGTCCTGATGGAGCAGGTCATTTTGTAAAGATGGTCCACAATGGTATCGAATATGGAGATATGCAGTTAATTGGAGAATGTGTTTGGGCTTTTAAAAATGCTTTAGATATGAATTCAGAGGAAATTGCCCAGATTTTAACCGGCTGGGATAGCAACGATAATGTTCTTCGTTCTTATTTAGTAGAAATAACCGGAGAAAGTATGAAAGAAAAGGATAAAAAAACTGGTGAGTATCTGGTTGACCGAACAGCTGATATTACCAGAATGAAAGGGACAGGGACCTGGACAGTGCAAAGCGCTTTGGAATTATTAGTCCCTATTCCTACTATTACTGCTGCGGTTTTCTCGCGAGAGATGTCTCAAGATAAAGATTTGAGACTGAAAGTATCTAAAAGATTATCAACTTTCAAGGAAAAATATGTGGGAGAAAAAGAACGGTTTATCGAAATTGCCCATGATGCCCTGTATCTGGCCAAAATTTCTTCTTATGCCCAAGGTATGGCTTTATTACAGGCTGCTTCCAAGGAATATAAATGGGACCTTAATTTAGGAGAAATTGTTAAAGGATGGCGAAGTGGGTGTATAATTCGGGCTCAATTTTTAGATGAAGTTACCAAAGCCTACGAAAAAAATCCAGAAATACCTAATCTTTTAACTGCTCCTCGATTCGCTGAACTGGTTAAAAAAGATCTTAACAAATTAGCCAACTTTATCGAGATTGCTCATTGGGTAAAAGTGCCTGCTCCAGCTATGGATAATGCTTTTGATTATATTCTCCAGCTGGCCAGTCCGGTAATGGTTTCTGCCCAGGTATCTGCCCTGCAACGAGATTATTTTGGGGCACATGGTTACTTTAAGCTTAAAGGGATAGATGACCCAGAGGTAATGACTACAAAAGAAGGAAAGATAAGAGAATTTCATACCGAATGGATGCTCCCCGGACGCCCGGAAGAGGAAATTTAAATAGTATATAGTCGATAGTATATAGTATATAGTGTGTAGCGGAAAACGAAAAGCGCAAAACAAAATTTGTATCTCGTATCTCGTGAATTGCATCTCGTGAGAAAAATAACTGAAAACCGACAACCGAAAACGTTAAACGGTATCTCTTTATCTAAAAATTAAAAACTATAAACTATAAACTTCAACACGGCACGCCGTGTTGCTACATTAACAGGTTAAAAATAAATAGACAGGCGGAGACGCCTGTCCTACGGGCAGACACAAGGTCTGCCCCTACTAACGACTAGTTAAGGGAGGATTAATGTGCTATCAATTGAAAATCTCCAGGGAGAATTAACAGAAGAACAATTAGAGGAAATTGTAAAGGAAAGCCTAAAGGATTTTAAATCAGTAAAGAAAGTTCTTTTGATTCATCCCGATTACACCAGAACCGATTTTACAGATAAGTTAATTCCCCTTATTTATCAAGAATTAATAAATGAGGGGACGAAACAGATTGATTGTTTAAACGCTGGAGGCACCCATAGAGAAATGACCGAGGAAGAGATTCGAACTAAGTTGGGGCTTACCGTTCGGTCTGATTTTATCCATTTTTATAATCATGAATATAACAACCCTCAACAACTGGTGACTGTAGGTGAGATTTCTGCTTCTTTTGTAGAAAAAATGACTAAAGGCGAGTTGTCACAATCTATTCCGGTAGTGGTAAACAAGCTGGTTACAGAAGATTATGATTTGATTGTTTCCTTAAGTGGGACTTTGCCCCATGAAGCTGCTGGTTATGCCGGAGGATTAAAAGTATTTATCCCCGGGATTTCCGGTCCGGGAGTAATTGATTTGTTTCACTGGGCAGCGGTGCTTATTGGTATTCCTCAGATTATCGGCACCATTGATAATCCTGCCCGAGAAGTTATAAACCAAGGTTCTTCTTATATATTTG
>JAHIPJ010000080.1 GCA_018894445.1 Actinomycetota bacterium | reverse complement strand
TGGTTATAAACATGCCAGATGAAGAGTGTCCTTTATATATAATGCCTATTGGGAAGAAATGAATAAGAGTGTCAGCTTAAAACTTGAACAGGTAGTAACTTTCACAGGAATAAACATAAATTTAGTGGTAGAGTATTAGATGTTAAGATTAATAGAAATTTAAAATGATTAATAAATTAAATGGATTTAATAAAAAAATCAGATTTAAAATTAATAGAAGATAAAAAGAGTAACAATATAAATATTGATAATTTAATAGAAAATGCAATCAAAAATAAAAAAGTAATTACTATCTGTGGGCCAACGTGTACCATTTATTAGTCAAAATTATAAAAATGTGTTAGAGCTATGGTGCAAAAATTAAAAAAAGATCTTAAAGTTTTTGAGCTTTTTTGCATTTCATCAGGGGCAATGATAAGTTCCGGGCTGTTTGTTTTGCCAGGAATAGCGTTTTCTGAAGCTGGACCTTCTGTAGTTTTTTCATACATTATAGCAGGCATTTTTATAATACCTGCTTTTTTATCAACTGCTGAACTTGCAACAGCAATGCCAAAGGCGGGAGGAAACTACTTTTTTACTGACAGAAGTTTAGGACCATGGATTGGAACTCTTGTTGGATTGTCAGACTGGTTCTCGCTGGCACTAAAAAGTGCTTTTGCTCTTATTGGAATAGGCTCTTTTGCATTATTGTTTTTTCCGGGCATAGGAGAAATGCAAATTAAGATTATTGCCGTTATATTCTGCGTTCTATCAATAATAGTAAATATAGCCGGGATTAAGCATTCCGGACGCTTTCAGGCGGTGCTCGTAATATTCTTATTCTCCATATTGGCTTTTTATATCATTTATGGTTCATTCTTTTTAGAAGGGCAAAGATATACTCCGTTTGTGCCGTATGGATTTAACTCTGTGTTTGCTACCGCAGGACTAGTATGTATATCATTTGGAGGGTTGACTAAAATTCCAAATGTTGCCGAGGAAGTAAAAAATCCTGGAAGAACTATTCCTATGGCTATGATTTTATCATGGCTGGTAGTTTCCATATTTTATGCTTTTGTAGTATTTATAACGATAGGGCTCGTCAGTCCTGACCAGTTACGGGATTCACTTATACCGGTATCTCTGGGAGCAAAGAGCTTTTTAGGAGTGCCGGGCAGTATATTACTGGGCTTTGCTGCGCTACTTGCTTATATAACAACTGCAACAGCAGGTGTTCTTGCTGCTTCAAGGACACCTTTTGCCATGAGCAGGGATAATTTAATGCCTCCGGTTTTTCAAAAAATTTCAAGGCGGGGAACGCCTGTTTATTCTATATTAATTACTTCAGGTTTTATGATCTTTATTATTTTATTTCTTAGCCTGGAGGCGCTTGTAAAAGTAGCTTCAACTGCTTTTTTATTTGTTTACATATTCAATAATTTATCGGTTATTTCAATGAGACAGAGCAAAATCCCTTATTACCAGCCAAAATACAAGGCTCCCTTTTATCCTTATCTTCAGATAATAGGAATACTTGCTTATGGTTTTTTAATTATAGAAATGGGCCTTGTTGCAATTATATCAGTTATTGCTTTTTCTGTTGTTTCACTGCTGTGGTATTTAACATATGGCAGAAAAAAAATAAAAAGAGAATGCGCACTGGATCATTTAGTGTGTAGAGCCAGAGGCAGAGAAGAAAAAATATGCACACTGAATAAGGAACTTAGAACCATAATGCTTGACACTGACACTGCTACTGGAAAACAGTTTAAAGAATTCGTTAAAAAAGCAATTATAATGGACCTTGATAAAGTGCTGGCCTGGGAGAATTTTCTAAAGATGATTGCCGGTGAGCTTTCAGCTAGACTCGGATTAAACCCCAGAAAAATACAAAGGCTTATTAAAAGAGACAGAAGGGATTTTAAGATATTAATACATTCCGGAGTCATGTGTATAAATTTTGTTGTACCCGGTAAAAACAAATTTGAAATTGTAATGGTAAGAGATAAAAAAGGCATAACATTTTCAAAAGGCGACTCCAATATTTATGCAGCCTTTATAATGGCATACAGCCGGGACCAAAAAGACTTTTTCTTAAATTCATTCGTATGGATAGTAGATATTGCTGAAAAAACTAATTTTGATGAGAAATGGCTGAATGCCATGGATGCAAAAGAGTTAAAGAGAATAGTACTGGAATGTATTTAGCAATACAGTATTAAAATCTTGGAATGCTAAAAGAAACGTAAGTAAAGCCCTAGAACGACCTGTAAGGGGAGAAAATAGGCTGGGTATATATTTATATATCCCTGAAAACTTTGGTAGGAGTTTTTGTTTTATGAGTTTTTATCCTGGCATACAGTTGGTATACATAATATTGGAATCAAGGAAAATGTTTTTGAATTATTGGAAAAGAAGAACACATTTGAGGGTTGAGTTATAAGATTATCAAATCAATTAAAATGTTCCCTTAAAAATAAAAGAGAAATCTCTTATTACAAATTAAATGTAATTATATCTGTTGCTATATTGGACTGCAACTTCAAAATGCTGCATATCTGAAAATAGATTCTGGTGCAATAATGGGCATATTGATGTTAGAATAATTAAAAATGGAGACTTATATTGGAGATATCAATATGAAAACAGAAATAATAAAAGTAAATCCTGATAATATAGATATATCCAGAGTTAAAAAAGCAGCCAGAGTAATTAAAGGTGGTGGCCTGGTTGCATTTCCTACGGAAACTGTCTATGGTTTGGGAGCAGATGCTTTAAATGACAGGGCA
>JAHIPJ010000079.1 GCA_018894445.1 Actinomycetota bacterium | reverse complement strand
CTTTCCATAATATCTTTTGAAGTATAAATTCCATAATCTTCAGTAATATCACTAAGGTCAACTACGGCAGCCGGTCCGATAAGGTCGTCTAAGGGCACGCTTGCTATATCCCTGCCATGAGTACAAAAGTGAAGTGAACCATCTAAATGTGTCCCTACATGGTTACTGGTAGTAATAAGCTGAGCATTTGCTCCATTAGGGGCAAGCCTCTTAAAAAATTTAATCTGTAGTGGCTCATAAGTTGGCCAGGCCGGAGTCAAGTGACTTAATGGTTGAGTTAAATCGTACATCTTAATCTTTTCAAAAAATTTCATTTTTTTTCTCCCTTCATTTTTTAACTAAAATATTACTTTTTGTTTTTTTAGTTCGTTAATTTTGGTATTGTCATAATTTAAAAAACTTTGAAGAATTTCATTAGTATGTTCTCCAATATTTGGAGCAGGGTCTGTAACCACTTCTTCGGTTAGTGTCGATAACTTTATCGGATTTCCTGCCACATATATTTTACCCATACCAGGCTGCTCAGCTTGTATAATCATTTTTCTTGCCTTCACTTGCGGGTCATTAAAGAGTTTATCCACGGTATTAATGGCGCTGGCGGGAACACTACCGGATTCGAAAATTTTTAACCATTTTTCTGTAGTTTTTTGAATAACAATTTCATCAAGGATGGGCTTTATCTTCTCGTAATTTTCTGTTCTTTTCTCGTTTGTCTTAAATTCTTCCACTTCCAGTAAGTCTTCACGATTAACTACTTTGCAAAATCTTTCCCAAATTACCTGATTGCCACAGGCAATGATAACCCACGAATCTTTTGTCTTAAATCCGCCAAAAGGAGTAATAGATGGATGCCTGGAACCAATAGGACCTGGTACTTCTCCGTTTATTGCGTATCTGGCTATGGCATTCTCAAGAACTGCAACCTGTCCGTCAAGCATAGCGACATCGACCATCTGACCTTTACCGGTAAACACTCTTTCATAAATTGCAGAAATAATTCCTATTGCGCCAAACATACCTGCAATAATATCACCGATTGACGAACCTACCCGGGTAGGTTCTCCTCCCGGCTGTCCGGTTATACTCATAATAC
The DNA here is from genome assembly GCA_018894445.1 of Actinomycetota bacterium. Classification (GTDB taxonomy): domain Bacteria; phylum Actinomycetota; class Humimicrobiia; order Humimicrobiales; family Humimicrobiaceae; genus Hydromicrobium. Next base: position 1,072 of record JAHIPJ010000079.1, on the reverse strand, counting down.
CACCTAAAGCCTGGGCAATCATATCATAAGCAGGTCTTTCGGAGTATGGACCGCTATGTCCAAAACCGGAAACAGCTGCATAGATAATTCGTGGATTTATTTTGGATAAAACATCATAAGATAAACCTAATTTTCTCGTAGTTCCGGGTCTGAAGTTTTCAAGGACCACATCTGACACTTTAGCTAATTCTTTTATAATCTGTTTCCCTTCAGGTTTTTTTAAATCTATAGCAATGCTTTTCTTCCCCCGGTTCAAACTTACGAAATAAGCACTTTGCCCATTTTTATAAGGACCAAAACTTCGGGAGTCATCTCCTGTTTTAGGTCTTTCAACCTTGATTAATTTTGCTCCTAAGTTAGCCAGGATCATTGCACAGTATGGCCCAGCAAGGACACGAGTCAAATCCAAAACTACTATATCTTCCAGTGGTTTTTCTCTTTCCATATTATATCTCCCTATTATACTAAATTTTTTGTTTCTAAATCTTCTACAAATGCTTGCAAGGCATCCTCAAAACAGTTCATCGGAGGTTTCACCAAGCCTGCTCCTATCTGACCAACACCCGGGTCCTTATGGGCTATTCCGGTATTAATACTGGGCAATATACCCGTTTCAACTACTTTCCGAATATCAATTCCAGTAGGTGTCCCTCTAAAGTCCAAAGCAGGAATTTTAAATATATTATTCTCTGTAGCGGTTATTTCATACATCTTAAGGGTAAAGTTTACTGCATCTTTAGCAGTTCCTCCCACAAATTGAACGATAGCAGGTGCCGCGGCCATAGCAAACCCACCAATGCCTACTGTTTCGGCTATAACGCTATCACCGATATCAGGATTTGCATCTTCTGCCGTATAACCAGGGAATAAAAGACCATCTACTATCCCAGCTGGTCCGGTAAACCATCTTTCGCCGAGTCCACTAACCCTTATCCCAAACTCAGTTCCATTCCTGGCCATAACCGTAACAATGGTACTAAATTCTATATTTTTTGCAGCATCGAGTGTACATTTAGCTGCTGGCATAGTAAGGTTTAAGAAAAAATGATCATTGCTGTCTATAAATTTCAAT
>JAHIPJ010000078.1 GCA_018894445.1 Actinomycetota bacterium | reverse complement strand
TATGTTTCTACTGAAATTATTTTAATTTCATCATCATCTATAAACTTAATATTTCTACCGGAACATTTCGGACATTCTGCAACAAAAAGATTTTCTATATTGGATATTTCTTTACAATCCCCGCACTTAATCTGTGTTTTTTTCTTTTTAAATTTTAATTTAGCATTTCTTAAAACATTATTATCCTCAGTTAAAAAATTGTAATAGAACTCAACAGAATCAGGTTCAATGTACGCAATTGAACTAATCTCAAAATTAATCTTTTTTATTTTTTTTATTTTATTTTCTTTTACTACCTTATTCAATATATCTAAAATTGAACAGGTAATAGAATATTCATGCATGGCAATTTACAATTATCTCAAGCTAATCTCTTTTTATCTCATTTATTATCAACTCACACACTTCTGGAATTGAATCAAGTAACTTATTTGAAATGCCTATGGAGACACTTTTGGGAATGCTTTCTACCTGGCAGGAAAAAATTTTTATATAAACCTTACACTGATCTTTTAGCTCTTTTAATAAGTTTGAAGTAGGTAGTTGATGCATTGAAAAATCATCTATCTTGTTTTCGGGAATATCTTCAAGCTCAATTTCAAAAACCTCTCCTGGTATTTTCCCAACATCTAATGCATCAATGATGATTATCTTTTGCGGCTTCTTTTTGTAAAGGACTATATCAAAAAGGATATTTCTGACGCTGCAGCCGGCATTTATTACTTCAACATTTTCTGGAATAGAGTAATTTTCTTCTAAATATTCCACCACTTGAGGACCAAATCCATCATCGCCAAATAGTATATTTCCACATCCTAAAATAAGGATTGGTTTTCTGTAACGATCAGGAATATTATTTTGCATTCTTAGTTTTTATAAGTTTGAACTACTTTACCAGAAGCATCTACAATATCTATTCTAACTGCGATACTTCCATCTAAATTATGAGTCGCACAAGATAAACAGGGATCATAAGCACGAATAGCCATCTCCACTCTATTTAAAATACCCTGATCATATTTACCGTCTTTGATCAAATCTGTTGCTGCTTTCTTTACTGACATATTAATTGGTGCGTTATTATGTGTGGTGCCCACAATTAGATTTACATTGGTGACCATTCCATTTTCATCAGTTTCATAGTCATGAATTAGTGTACCCCTTGGTGCTTCAACACAACCAATTCCTCGAGCAGCACGCGGCTTAACAGGAATCCTTATGTCCTTTGAAATTATTTCAGGGTCTTCTAATAACTGGACTGCATATTCTGCATTATATAGTAATTCAATCAATCTTGCCCAGTTATAAAGAAGAGTCAGCTGTACAGGTCTGCCAAATTCATTACGGAATTCTTCAAGTTCCTTCTGTGCAAGTGGCGTTCGAATCCTGTCACAAACATTCATTCTTGCCAGTGTGTTAGTTCTATAAACACCTACAGGATTATCTAAGTCCATAGAAAGTTTACCTGCTTTTTTCATATATGGAAATTTCAAGTATGTCCATGGCTCAATATGCTCCCCAATGTAATCAGTATACTGTTCATAAGTAAAGTCCTCATAACTACCATCAGCCTGCATCATTCTTAAAACTCCATCATAGAGGTCGAGTGACCCATCTTTTGTTACTGTACCTAAAAATCCTGTTTTTATAACTCCCAGTGTCTTAACTACTTCAATATACTGTGGAAAGATATTTTTCTTGGCATAATCAATTGAAAACTTTGAAAACTCTAAAACTTCACTTGCCATTTTAAGTAATTCATCTCTCTCCCCATCAGTAAGAGCTTTGCTGTATCCCCCGGGAACTGCAGCAACAGGATGAATTGATTTCCCAGAAATTATTTCCAGCATTCTTGCGCCCAGGTGCCTGTTTCTTATAACTTTCTTTGCTATATCAGGGAACTTCTGAGCAATACCAATTACATTTCTTATACTATAATCAGCATCAGGTCCCATGACAAAATCAGCTCCTGCCAGAAAGTAAAAATGTAAAATATGTTCTTCAGTGTAAGCAATAGAATTACAAAGTTCCCGGAGCTTTCTTGCAGCAGACGGGATCTTCACTCTAAAAATAGCATCACATGCTTTTGCGCTCGCTAAATGATGTGACCAGGGACACACCCCACAAATACTGGTGACAATCCTTGGAAGTTCCTCAACAGGCCTGCCAATACAAAATTTTTCAAATCCCCTGAGTTCAACAACATGAACCATTGTATCACTGACATTTCCATTATCATCTAATTGTATGGTAACTTTTGCATGACCTTCAATTCTTGTTACCGGTTGAATAATAATCTTTTTACCCATTTTTCCTCCTCTTTAATTTGGTTATCGGTATTAGCTTATATTGTCAATTAACCTAAAACCGAAATTAGTTAATATATTTTTATGGCCTTTTCGGTAATGGTCTTAACCTGCCATGTGCTCCAATATACCTCTGAAATGTCGAACGCCTGTCAAGAATCAACTTGGGGTCCAGACCAATACTGGAAAGTGCGCCCATCATCTCTACCATCGGATTTGCACCAGCTCTTATTGGACCGAAACAACCTCTGCAGGGCATAAATGCCTTAACACATCTCGGTGTTTTTTCACTACCTCCACAACCGGATTTGGTTACAGGACCGAGACATAAATAACCTAGTTCCATAAAACACCTTGAATCTTCTAATTTCTGTCCTGGAGGTACTATTGATTCAAGTGGCCTTTTTACTGATGTAATTGCCTTTTTTTCCCGTTTTGTGGGGCAATCATCACAAACACTTCGCTCTGGTATTTCAAATGGCTTACCTTCAAGTAGTGAAATTAAGGCATTAGCCACAAGCTCGGGTGAAGTCGGACAACCAGGAATGTAAACATCAACTTTCACTACCTCATCAATTGCATAAACCCTATCTGTCAGCGGCGGAATATCTTCTGCAGGTGTATCAGCTGAATCTGTAGTCTTTGACTGTCTAAAAACCTTATCGTAAAGATCTATTAAGGGATACTGATTTGCTAGAGCAGGAATTCCGCCAAAACATGCACAGGAGCCAAGCGATATAAGTGTTTTGCATTTTTTCCTCATTTCTTCCGTAACATGTTTTTCTTTTTCATTTCTTACCCCTCCTGATATAATCCCGACATCTGCTTCAGGAATTTCTAATTCTGCTTTTTCTCCTGTCTGACCAAAATATTTGTGGTCCATAAGAACAGGCATGTGTACAAACTCTATTTTAGGCAATAAGTCAAGTAATGGTTCTCCAATGTCTAAAATTGTTACTTCACACCCTCCACAAATATTTAACCACTCTTCTGCAACTTTTACTGGCATAATATTTCTCCTCTCTAAATAGTAGGTTGACCTTCAACTACAACTTCTTCTACAACTTTGCGGGTAAAAACATAATATTTTTGCTTTTCTTCTAACACCTCCGTTTCAAATCCACTATTTTTATATTTTTGAGCAGTATCCAAAGCGCTCTTTTTATCAGGGTAATCTTTTCCATCCCACATAAATTTTTTTCCGTTAATTATTCTTGCTAATTGCATTTTTTAACCTTTCACATTTTAAATGGGCTTGGACCTAACTTTTTTACTGCCTCTGTAAACTCAGTCATTACCTGAGCAAACCTGGGACCTTCTGAAGCAGAAATCCATTCTAATCTAAATCTCTCATCTTCTATTCCAAAATCCTCTAACATAAGCCTGATTGCATCCGCTCTCTTTTCCGCTTTCAAATTACCCTCTAAATAATGACAGTCTCCAGGATGACACCCGCATATTATAACACCGTCAGCACCCTTTGTTAAAGCATCTATCACCAAATTTGGATGAATCATCCCAGAACACATTACCCTTATTATACGAATACTTGTAGGATATTGCATTCTTGATATACCCGCTAAATCAGCTCCGGCATACGAACACCAGTTACAGCAAAATGCCAGAATCAATGGTTCAAACTCAGTAACTTTTGTTTGTTCATTATTCATTGTTTTTCCTCATTTTCGATTTTCAAATTTCCACTGGTTTCAGAGCTGCTTCAACTTGTGCTGATATTTGTTCAAGCTTAAAGCCCTTAACAAATATTCCCATCTTGGGGCAGGTTGCCATACAAGTTCCACAACCTTTGCAAGTAGACTCCTCTACTTCAACTGTCTTTTTGATTGCACCATCTTTCATATATTCAATCAAAGTTAATGCCTTATACGGACAGGGATCGATACAATATGCACATCCATCACAATTCTCATCTACTACAAAAGATATATTTGCTTCCAACTCTACAGTGTCTTTTGAAAGTATGGTGCTCGCTCGTGCTGCCGCGCCACAAGCCTGAGTGATACTTTCTTCAATTGATTTCGCTGAATGGGCGAGGCCACATAAAAAGACTCCTTCCGTAGCAAAATCAACCGGACGAAGTTTCATATGTGCTTCCAAAAAGAAATTGTCTTGATCTAATGGTACTTTTAACATTTGAGCAAGGTCTTTATTTTCTGGATGGGGAATAGTTCCAGCAGACAGGACTAAAAGATCAGCATTGATAGTAACCGGCCTATTAAGTATTGGATCGACCAAGGAAACTTTCAACACACCATTTTGTTTTACTACCTCCGGTTTTTTATCCTTATCATATCGAATGAAAATTACTCCCATCTGGCGCGCTTTGGTGTAATAGCTTTCTCTAAATCCATACGTTCTCATGTCCCGATAGAGAATAAATACATTTATCTTCGGGTTAGCCTCTTTTATTTTCAAAGCATTCTTTACTGCCTCAGAACAGCATACTCGACTACAATAAGGTCTCTCATCATCTCTTGAACCAACACACTGGATCATAACCACAGTCTTCAGCGTACGGGGGTCGGTTTTTGGTAATCGATAGTTGGCGCTTGAGTGTCGGTGCCCGACAGTCAGTGCCCGGTTTCCGGTGCCCGGTTTCCGGTGCTCAGCGATAACCATTGACTGCTCGCTATTTGCCGCTAACCATTCTTCCAGTTGGAGTTGAGTTATTACTTTTTCATCTTCACTATAAAGATATTCAGTTGGTTTGTATTCTTTAGCACCAGTAGCAACAATTATCACTCCGTGTTCAATTTCGTTGGGTTTATTAGTTTCGTTAATTTCGTTGGGTTGCCCATTACCTGTCTCTATTGTTGTTTTGAAATTGCCAAAGGACCCTTCGATATTTGATATTTTTGTATCAGTATAAAGATGAATTTTATCATTCTCTTTAACATGCTTAATTAGAGAATCCAGCTGTTCCTGTGGCTTTCCTCCATTGAATAGAAAATGTATACGCTGTAGATTTCCACCTAGTTGTTTCTCTTTCTCTACCAGATGTACATCATAACCCTGCTCTGCGATCTCTAAGGCTGTGCTCATACCACTTAGCCCCCCACCAATAACCAGAGCGCTGTGATTTATACCTACTTTCCTCCTCTGTAATGGCTCTAATAAACGTACTTTAGCCACCGCCATTCGTACCAGGTCTTTTGCTTTTCGGGTGGCCTTTTCTGGCTCATGCATATGCACCCAGGAACATTGGTCACGAATATTAGCCATTTCAAACAAGTAAGGATTAAGTCTTGCCTCGCGGATTGTATTCCGAAACAGGGGTTCATGTGTTCTGGGAGTACAGGAAGCAACGACTACCCGGTTAAGATTATGTTCTTCAACCAATTTTTTAATCTTCTCCTGGGTATCATTGGAACAGGTATAAAGATTATTCTCAACATAAACTACATCTGGTAAGTTTTTTGCATATTCTACTACCTGAGAAATATCTACTACACCAGCAATGTTTGACCCACAATGACAGATAAATACGCCAATGCGCGGAGCCTGTCCGGTAACATCTTTTTCTAAAGGATACTCTTTAGCCTTAATTAAAGTTCCTCGTGCTTCAGAAAGAAGAGATAAAACCTTAGATGCTGCACCACCTGCTTGCATTACAGTTTCCGGTATATCTTTTGGTTCGGTAAATGGTCCACAAACAAATATTCCCTCTTTGTTAGATTCGACTGGTTTGAAAGGATCGGTCCAGCAAAAACCATACTCATTAAGTTTAATTCCAAAATTACTATTCAGCTTTCTGGCTAATTCTGGCGGTTGCAGGCCAACAGATAAAACTACTAAATCATACTGGTCAGTTAACATCTTCCCCTCATCAGTTACATAATTAATCTTAAGATTTTTTGTCTCTGCTATTTCTTCTACAGATGAAGGACGGCATCTTATATATTTTACTCCCAGTTCTTTTGCTCTTTCATAATAAGCATCAAATCCTTTGCCGAAAGCACGAATGTCTATAAAGAAAATTTGACATTCCAATTCCTCGCCAGCATGTTCTTTAGCAATAATCGCTTCTTTAGTGGCATACATACAACATATTGAAGAACAATAATCTCTTTCTGTATCCCGTGAGCCTACGCATTGGATGAAAGCAATTTTTTTTGGAGGAAGCTTATCTGAAGGTCTCAAGACTTTACCTTCGTATGGGCCGGAGGCACTCAATATTCTTTCAAATTCAAGTGCAGTAATAACATTAGAATAGTTTGAATAACCGTATTCTAATTTTGAACCTGCATCAAAAAGATCGTAACCCGGAGAAAAAATTATTGAACCAACTTTTAAATCAAGCTTTTCTTCTTTTTGATCATAATTAATGGCCTCTGCTTCACAAAATTCCTTACATATTTCACATTTATCACGAAGTATATGGACACAATATCGGCTGTCAATAGTAGCTTTGTTGGGTATGGCCTGGGGATAAGGAATATATACTGCTGGCCTGGAATTTAAACCCATATTATGTTCAAAGGGAATAGGGTGAGGTTCGTTTTTGCTCACTTCATGAAGTTTAATTTTTCCTGTCGGACAGATAAAATCACAGGCACCGCAAACCTGACATACCTCAGAAGATTTGCCGAAAGGTGAGGTTACTTCTCGTCTTGGTCCACGACCCGAAAAACTTATAGCCGCTCTTCCCATTCGCTCCTCACACATCCTCACACACAGCCCGCATAGAGTGCAGTCCTTATCCTTGGGTTTGATTCTTGTTTTTTCTACACCTAATTCTTTGGCAAGATTCTTAATTTCTTCTGAATCCGGACATCGAGCTAACAACAGTTCTATTATTATTTTTCTTGTTTTTATAACTCTCTGGGAATCAGTCTTAACCACCAGACCTTCGAGCGCTGGATAGGTGCAGGATGCCTGAATTTCCGGAGATCCTTCACCTCGGCTTACCTCAACAAGACAAAGTCTGCAGGCACCATAGGGTGAAAGTGCCTTGTGTGAACATAGAGTTGGTATTTTTATTCCTACTTTCTCAGCAGCTTTAAGAACAGTTAATCCTTCCTCTATTTCAATCTTTTTATCATTTATAGTCAACGATATCATTTTTTAATCTCTTTTGTATCCAGATGGTAATTTGCATTATCTTTTTGATATTTATAAATAAAATTTATATCAGGATTTGCGATAATTAAAACTTTCAGTGACTCATAAATATCACCTAGAGGTTTGCGGTCAATATGGCTGTAGCCAAATGTGGCTTTGACCTTTGTTTCTTGACCTGGTTTTGATTCTATTTCAATACTTCCTCCGCTTTCTTCTGCTGATTGGGCAAGAAGAGAAAGACCCAACCCAACTTTTCTAGTGTTTTTTGTTGTAAAAAATGGGTCTAATACATTTTTTAATGTCTTCTTATCCATACCTTTACCGTCATCAATTATTTCAATAGTAAGCAAATCCTTTTTTTTCTCTTCTATAATTTTTATCTCAATCTTTTTTGCATGAGCCCTAATTGAGTTTTCTACTATGTCCAAAATATGCAAAGATAAATCCTCCATTCGGCTAAATCATTACCTTTCTTCCATCTTCTCCAGATAAAGCTTTCTTAATCTCTCCTATGCTTGCTTCCTCCATAAGGAAGATAGTATAACTTTTACCGATATCTTTTAAAAAATGGGCATCGGAAAAAGTGACCAGTGGAAAACCATAAAGTTCTGGATTTACCTGCCTGCCGCCAAACGATCTCGTTTGGCTTTCATAGTTTGGAGATAATTCCAGAGCATCCAATAGTAATCCCTCCGGAATAAACCCCAGTTGAGCAATAATGCTAAAACTACTTCTATCAATATGAGAGGCAATGGTCAGCCCTTCCAGAGAACAGATTGTTTGCACAATTTCCTGTAAAGATAATGAGGTTGCTCCAATTAAAAGTTTATCGTTGGAACCTATAACTTCATTTTCTTCATTAACTATAAGTTGTTTTCCAAAAACCTTCTCGTCATTGAAACCTGATAATTTCTCATAAATAACCTCTTGAAGCTCAAATAACTCTTTTACATTATCAAAAAGGGCAAGAATATGAACCTCCTCCTGTGATGTAGCTTCAATTCCGCCAATAACCGCTATCTTTTCCCTCTCTCCTATTTTTTGGGTTGCTATCACATTTTCTGCTGAGTTGTGGTCACAGATTCCTACTATATCTAAATTATTCATTTTTGCCTGTTTAATTATTCTCTGTGGAAACATCTCTCCATCCGCACAGGGTGAAAGAGAGGTATGGATATGCAAATCTGCTTTAAATTTTTTCAACATCTATTCCCTCATAAGCCTAAAGGTTATACTCCTCTTAATAACCCGTATAACTTTCCGGTTATTTCAAAAGCAGGAAGTTCGGTTACCATAATTGGTATATTTTCCTGCTCTGCTTTT
>JAHIPJ010000077.1 GCA_018894445.1 Actinomycetota bacterium | reverse complement strand
CATTCCCCCACTTAAAACATTTTTCTAAGTATATCATATTTTCGTTCTTTACAAAAATTAAAAAGTTTCCAAAAAGTGCCTGGCACCTTTTGGAAACTTTTTGATTTGCCAAAGGGAGGGAATTTATTATATAATCTAAAAGATTAGAAATATCAAAAAGATGGGGATATATAGTAAATAATAAATATGAAAGATAGTATAATTAAAAAAAATAGAAGATTTTCTTTAATAATTTATATTGCTTTTTCTTTATTTTTTATTCTTATAACCCAGATTTTACCATCACACAGCAATATGACTATTGCCCTGGCTGGTTCGGGTCCATCTATTTACTTCCCGGAAGATTCCTGGGATTTTGGAGAAATTACCCCTGATGAGCTTCCTACACATATCTTTAAATATGAAAATATGGGGGATGAGGTTTTAATTATTAAGGGGACCAAGGTTAACTGTGAATCCTGTATTGACCCCATTATCTCTACCAGGGAACTTAATCCTGGAGAAATTGGTGAATTAAAGATTACGGTTAATTCACTGGATATGATAGGACGGTTCACTAAACGGATTTACGTGGAGTCTAATGACCCGGTCAATCCTCAGGCGGTAATTATCGTTTCCGGGTTTATCAAAGAAAAAAATGAATCTGTCGTCCAGCCTCAGCCCAAGGTCCAACCCAAGCCCCAACCCCAGACTCCTTTTATGGTAGGTAAGTCCTATTTCAGCCGGGGAGAATACGATAAAGCTATTATTGAATTTGAAAAATCAATTGAATTGGACGAAAACCATACAGAGAGTTACTATTACCTGGGGCAGTGTTACATGCAAAAAGGGATTATAGAATATAACAACAAAAATATTTTTAAAGCTTACGGTCTGTACCGAAAGGCTAATGAGATAGCAGAGCAAGTCATACCTCAATATGAACAAATTATTAAAAATAATCCGGAAGATTTAAATAGTCATTTAAAATTAGGTTATATTTATGAAGTAAGAAGCATAATCCCTTTTATTAATGATTACGATAAGGCCCTGGAATATTATTTAAATGCCCTGGCTTTGGATGCGGTATCAGAGAGTAAAAATACGGGGATTTATGTTTATCTTAATACCCGGGTAGGGTCCATCTATTTTCAGAAGAAAAATTATCCCCAAGCCATAGAACATCTGATAAAAGCAATAAGCATATTTCCCTATAAAGATAATGTAGAGGCTTACTATTATTTGGGTTTATCTTATGATAAAATAGGAAAAAAAGAAAAAGCCCGAGAATGCCTCTCCCTCGTGATTGAACTTGCCCCTCAGTCAGAGTTTGCTCAAGAAGCAGAAAAAGAATTAAAGAAAATAAATGGAGATTAATAATATTGTATTAAATCTTGTAGCACCACGGTGTTGCCGTGGTGAAAAGTTTGTCAAAGGACCGTCCCCTTTCATTTTAGTCATTTTAGGGATTATAAGGAGGTAAATATAAATATGAAGACATATCGATTTTCCATTGTGATTGAGAGGGATGAGGAAGGTTATTTTGCCTTCTGTCCGGAGCTACAAGGGTGTTATACACAAGGTGATACATACGAAGAGGTTTTGGAGAACATTAAAGATGCCATTCGCCTTCATGTGAATGATCGCTTGGATAATGGAGAGGAAGTTCCTCAAGCACAGTCTGTTAGCCTTACCTCTCTGGAAGTGGCTGTGTGATGGAGATGCAGAGCTTTCGGTGGAAAAGTTCAAAGAATTATTGAAGTAAAAGCTATTTTAGCTGGTTAACTAACTGATTAATAGACTGGATAATTGAATTAAATATTTTGTATTTGACTGGTAGACTGGCTAACTGGTAGACTGGTAAACTGGTCAACCGGCTAACTAAAAAGGAGGTTCTTATTGTTATTATTATTAATTAAAAAATTAAAAAAAATAAAACTTGTCAAAGGACCGTCCCCTGACACTGTCACTGACAAATTTAAAAAACCTGCCAGAGGACCGTCCCCTGTCATGTTTTTAGCTATATGTTTGTTTTTAATTTTGGCAGCGGGTTGCAGTATAAATCCTCCAGTCCCAAAAATTACTGGTTCTATAGAGGGAAATGTTTTTGAGCCTACCTCTCCGAT
>JAHIPJ010000076.1 GCA_018894445.1 Actinomycetota bacterium | reverse complement strand
AGGGTTCGGAATATATCAAAATATATCAGAAGTAACCTCTCCCGGTTCTTACGGTTTAATTCATTTATTTCCTTATTAATTTGAACCTGAATATTATTATTAATAGCTTTTACAGACTGGTTATAACTCTTTCTTAAATTCTCAAAATACATACTGGTAAGAAGATACATATATCTTTTCAGTTTTCCCTTAATAGTTTTATCTTCAGCCAGCCCTTCAGAACCTAAAATATCCAAACGGCTTAAAAGTTTCAAATCCTTAAATTCTTCTTTACTTAATTTTATCTCAAAAAGCTCGAATAATTCATTCTTACCATATATCTCATCCATTCCATTTTCACCACTGCTTATTGCCGTGTACTCAATTTTATCCCAGATTCCCTTATCTATGATCTCAAAGCCAGCATTCTTCAATATGAATTCAATAGTAAAATCATCAATCCTTGCACCGGATCTGTCATCCTTCTTACCCTCACCAAAAAGCTTATAAAGTCCTCTTTTTTCAGGAATTGAAAAAAATAGTAATCCATCTCTTTTTAACTTCGATGAAAGTACATTGGTGAGATCATGGAAAAATTTTGGGGTAATTTTAGAAAAAGCATTACTTACAATAATACCATCGAATTTGGCCCTCTGGGTTATTTTAGATTTTAAAATCCCAATTTCATCTAATTTAATATCCTCATCCTCCAGAATTACAAAATCATCATCTACTTCCAGGCAGAATATTTTCCCTACATCACTTTTGTCTATAATCTTCTCATCTCTATATTTGTTTGAGGTTATTTTTAAAACATTGGAACAACCTTCAAAATTATTTTTTATAATTTTTGAAATTTTGCTATTTTGTAAATCTATAAGCTCAATAATTTTTCTTTTATCAACTGCATAATATGAATTAACACAATATTTAACCAGCGGCCTGGTTACATTCTCCCAGTAAAATCCTGGAGCAATTTTATTTAAGTTCTTCCTGTAAATTTCTTTTAAGCTTTTATTAGTAGCCATACTCTCCATAACCCTTGCAAGCTGGTTGGTATTCTCATATTTTACCACTTCACCTATATTTTCAACTTTTACCATTTTAGCTATAGAATCCCCTTCTGTAGTTATTACCGGAAGCCTTGCCCATATATAATCCATAACCCTCGTTCTATAAGAGAACTCAGTTTCAATCCTCTCGTGATGAATTGACAGTCCGACATCTGAGCCCAGGAGGAAAGTCTGCCTTAATTTGTATGGAGTCCATTCATTAAAAAATACATCCTTCTCATACAAATCAAGCTCTTTGGCCAGTTTTATTGCCTCTATGCATTTTTTCATTTCAGGAAGCTTTGGATCCGGATGTTTGATTCCCATAAATACTAATTTTATATCCTTCCTGCTTCTTGTAATTTCCCACAACGCCTTAATGGCAGTAATAGGATCCAGCCAGTTCCAGATTCCTCCTCCCCATAAAATTATAATGTCTTCTTCTTTAATATTAGGAATTACATCCATTATAGATAAGTTTGAGCGTAAAGGAGGTTCGGAAGGTATACCAGAAGGTACAATATCTATCAGATTCCTTAAGGTGCTGTCAGAATCATAATTATAAGGATTTATTCTACCCATAGCATTTAACATTCCTATCCAGTAATCCTTTTGTTTTTCACTTGCACAGATAAAGAAATCACCAATTGTGAGTTGAAATTTCAGTATATTTAAATTATTTTTATCAATCCTGATCCTTTCTTCCATATTGCTATCTTTAAACATTTCCAGACTTTCTAAATTGAAAGGATTATAAAGATCTACAATTATTTTACCCTTGAAATTCTTTAAGAAAGGAAAATAGTAAAGGATGTGGCCCTGGATTAATATAATATCTGAATTCTCAATATACCTCTGTAGACTTTTATAATTATCTATTTTATACTGTCTTGTTTTAAAGCCTTCAGTATCAATGTCTATTTTATTAGGAGTAAGTAAAGTAACATCCAGATAGTTAGACAAAATTTTGGCAAATTCATAGAATCTTATACCTGGCCCGGCCATATTTTTACCAATAACATCATAACTTATTATACAGATCTTTGATTGAATTTTTTTACTTGATTCTATAGCCATCATATCTCCCATATTTAAAAATTTATTTTGAAAATCTTTATGTAATTCCCCAGATTCTCAGATAGTTCAATTTAATTTTAAGATGCAATCATTTTAACTCTAATTTATTTAAGATTAAATGATTTTTTAATTTAATTATCAAATTATAAGGTAGAAATACAAAATTTATAAAATAAGCATAAAAAATAGGAAAAATCTGGTCACTTGTGACTTTATTCCTGAGCCAGTTCAGCTCAGATGGAAAGAATTTTTTAAGGAATTTTAAAAATCCCAGATTAATTATTGCACATCTGACCCTATTTTTATGATAATACCTGTAAAAATTTCTGCTGAACTTCTCTACTGATGCACCTTCAAAATGCCTGGCAATAGATTCAGGAGTTACAACTACCCGCCATCCACTTCTTCTAATCTTCAAACAATAATCAAGCTCTTCAAAATATGCAGGTCTATATCCTGAATCAAAACCACCTATACTTTTAAATAATTTAAATTCAGTCGCAAAAAAAGCACCGGTGACATAGCCTACATCTTTTATGCTTTCCATTATATTTTGGACTTCTCCTTTATTTCTGTACCCACCCTTCAAATCTTCATATCTCTTTCCATAGCCTATATGTGATGTAATAAAATTAGGACTAACCCTACCCCCCAGATGCTGTATGGTATCTTTTTTATAATCAAGTATAAGTCCGCCTGCAACTCCTATTCTCACCGGCGGCAAGTTCCGGTCTTCTGTGACGCTAAAAGTTGAAATAATTTTTTTAAGTGCATTCCGGTTTAAATATATATCCGGGTTAAGTAGGATCAGAAACCCCAGCTCCTCTTCCAGGCTTTTTTTCTTCCCGGATATGAAATTAAATACTGCATAATTTACTGCCCTTGAAAATCCTATATTTTCTTTAAGGGTAATAAGCTTGAAATTACTGCTGGTTATCTCTGAAGACATATTCCTGAATTCTCTAATCTTTGTCACTGAGCTGTCGCTGGAACCATTATCAATAACAACCAGAAACCAGTCCTTATAATTCTGTCCTGTTATTGAACGGAGGCAATTTTCAATAAAGTCCTGACTGTTATAAGTTACAATTACTATTAGACTTTTATTATCCATATATCTTCAATAATAATTAATCAAAGTTGCAGTATATATTTGGGAATAATAGATGAAGAACTTTCATGAAAAGATAATTCATGTTCAGCAGTAAGTAAATCCTTTTCTGCCTTCTTGATCCAGTTATCTATTAGTTCCTTCTTTGTTTTCATATAGAACTTTTCCTTTTTTTACTACCTTTGTTATAAATGCTTTTTTTACTTCTTTCCATTCATTAATTTCATCCAGGGTATACACAAGAATATCCTTAGGAATATCTGTGATGCCCCATAAATATTTTCTAATCTCTCGAGCCCTTTTATACCTTGGTTGTGAATTCTCTTTCACCACTACTAATAAATCCAGATCACTATTCTTAGCTGGCTTTCCATAAGCATAAGAGCCAAAAAGAATAATCTTTTCAGGATTATAATTACTCGCTATAGTCTTAACTATTTTATTTATTTTATTATTAGTAATCATTCAATCCCCTTAAATACCAACTATTTATATAGCATTTCCTATATTAACAAGTACTTCATATTTTACTAGTAATTATTATAATTTGCACATTATTAAGAAGTAAACCAGAGCAAGAGCTCAATTTAATGAAGCATCTTTCTCCTGGCAATTTTAAAATAGTTATACACTCTATAGGCAAAACTCTTCTTAACAATGCCTTCGAGCTCTGATATCCGCTTTTCCCTCTCCTCTATCATCTTCTTCTGACGCAGGGTTATCTGTTCTAAATTCTCAAGAGCTTCTTCCCTGCTGAAAAAGAGTTTTCTTTCTTTTCCTCTGTCAGGGGAAAAAGTAGGGCTTTCCACCCACTTTTGTAATTCTTCGGTAGTCTTATTAAAATTAAAATTTAACAGTCCATATTTTTTGCCGGCAATTGCAGTTTTTTTGACCTCATCGGGGTGGTTGGCCAGATAAATCAACTTTGCGCTTAAATCATTGCTGTCATAAGGTTTAAATGTGTATCCAATCTTTTCTTTCTCTATTATATCAGTTAGTTCGCAAACATTTGATGACAGCACACAAAGTCCCGCCCTGAACCAGTCCAGAATACGGTTTTTGCTCCCCAACCTGACCTCATAAATATCTTTATCAATATTTATACCCACATCTGCTTCAAGATAGTAATTGGGTACATCTTCTCCAGCCACCCAGCCTTTCATTACAAACCTTTCTTTATAAGGGCTTCTGTTTATCATTGACAGGAACCGGGGATAAGTCTTCATATCCTGCTCCGGTATCTCTCCTCCGGTGGATACAAACTTAATTTTTGAATTCTTCTCCATTGCCAGTATCATTCCTTTAAATAAAGTATCAACATCAGTCCAGGTATTATATCCCCCGGTCCAGAGCACTACAAAGTCATCATTTTTTACGCCGTCCCTTCCTCTAAAAACTTTTTTAGTATGCTTGTATTCGGCTAGAGGAAGGCCGCAGGGAATGATATTGGTAAAATCATAACCCGATGTGTATTTATTAAGCCTCCCTGTGGCCCCAAGTTCTCCTATCAGAGCATACTGCTGCCTTGAAGATGCGCATGAAAAAACATCGGCATTAGAGATGATATTATATTCACTGTTCCAGTAATGAAAAAGACATTCGTCATTTTCGTCAATATACGCCCGGGCCTGCGCTTCAGCCATCACATGGCCAAATAAGTCCGCCCAGAATGGAACACCGTTGATATTTT